>JBGSVX010000460.1:0-3680 GCA_041752795.1 Terrimicrobiaceae bacterium | reverse complement strand
ATGTGAGTGATGCTGGCCAGTGGGGGAAAGCGGGAGTGGCAAAAGTGTCACAGCCCTTTCGCTCACCCGTCTTCTTCCGATCCCTCCCGCCGAATTTGTTGGTGGAGATATCCTGTTTGAAGGTCAGAGCATCCTCAAAATGCCCGTCGAGAAACTTCGCAAAGTCCGCGGTGGAGGCATTGCGTATGTTTTTCAAGAACCCTCCACATCGCTGAATCCCGTGTATTCGATTCGAAGCCAGATCGCGGAAGCCATCCGCCTGCACCGCCCGGATGTCAAAGATGTGGACGCAGAAATAATCCGGTGGCTCGATGCAGTCGGGATTGTGGATCCCGCAAAGCGCTTGAATGATTACCCTCATCAGCTCAGCGGAGGAATGCAGCAACGGGCCATGATTGCGATGGCCCTCAGTTGCCGGCCGAAGCTCCTTATTGCAGACGAACCCACCACCGCACTCGATGTCACGATTCAGGCTCAAATCCTTGCGGAGTTGAAACGCCTGCGTGCGGAGTTCGGCATGGGTCTCATTTTGATCACTCACAATTTTGCCATTATTCGCGGCCTCTGCGAACGCGTGGCGGTCATGTATCGTGGAGAAATTGTGGAATACGGCGACACGGATAGCGTGCTCCGCAAACCGCAACACCCGTACACCAAAGCCCTGCTTGCCTGTATTCCAAGACTCGGAGGCCACAAACAACGCCTCCAAACCATCTCGGAAACTTTTAAAGGTTGATCCTCACAAGTCCTTGCTCAGGGTGGGGGAATCGCTCAGAATCAGAACATGTCCATTCCCTCCCAGTTCGACATTCTGACCGGAATTTGTTCGGCTTCGGTGGAATGCGGAGCCTCGGATATTCTGCTTCATGACGGGAGGGTTCCCCGCGTTCGTGTGGGTGGGAATTTGTTGGAATTGCAATGTGCGGCGCTGACCCCCGATTTTTTTGTGGAACTGTGGCAGGCCTCCGGAGCTGAGCCGGATGCGGACGATCATGATGGAAGTTTTGTTGCGCCATCGGGGGTCAGGTTCCGGGTCAATCTGTTTTGTTCCTTGGGTCGGAGAGGGGCCGTATTTCGCAGGATTCCCGTGGACATACCGAATTTGGATGTGCTGGGAGTTCCTTCGGCCCTTCTGAGATCCTGGGCTGGTGCACGCTCGGGTTTGATCCTTGTGTGCGGTCCGGCCGGCTCAGGCAAAAGCACAACACTCGCGGCCCTTCTTGATTGGGTGAATGACACGATGACCAAACACATTGTCACGATTGAAGACCCGATAGAGTTTTCGTTTTTGGACCGTCAGAGCCTCTTCACCCAGCGGGAAGTGGGAATCGATACACCAAGTTTTGCGGAAGGACTTCGGCGATCCCTGCGTCAAAATCCTGACATGATTTTTATCGGCGAAATCCGCGATGCGGTGGCTGCGCTGACCGCACTGCAGGCGTCGGAGACCGGGCACCTTGTGCTTGCCACAGTGCATTCGGGCACTGGTCCGGAAGCGGCAGAGCGTCTGGAGAGTTTGTTTGCGCCGGATGCACGTGACGGAATCCGGCGAACGCTTTCCAATCAATTGCTTGGTGTTCTATGCCAAAAACTTCTGCCGGGAGTTTCTGGCGAGCCCGTGTTGGCGTGTGAGTTTTTTGAGAATCATGGTGTGATCACCAAGTATCTTGCTGAGGGGCGTTTGTCGGACCTTGCGGATGAGATTTCCAAAGGGGATGGTACCCGGAGCCTCGGATTCCTGTCCTCGCTGGCGAACCTCGTCAAATCCGGGAAGCTTGATGAAGCAGTTGCCATGTCAGCTTCCGGAAGTCCTCAAGAGTTGCAGCGGGTGCTTCGCGGAGTAAACTCATCCTCTGCTTCAACCCGCAGATAAGATCATGCCAGATATCGTCGAACTCCTCACCAACACCGTGGCGCAAGGCGCCTCGGATCTCCATATCACGGCCGCAGCTCCACCGCTTTTCCGCATTGATGGAAGTCTGGTCCCCGCGAACACCGAATTGCTTAACTCGGACGTGGCCCGGGATATGATTCTCGGAATCCTCACCGAAGCGCAGCGTTCGCGCTTGGAAGAAGAGTGGGAACTCGATTTTGCCGTCCAAGTTGAAACGGTCGGCCGGTTTCGCGGAAATGCCCACTACAGCCGGGGCTCACTTGAAGCGGCTTTCCGCTACATTCCAGAAGTAATCCCCGACCTCGAATCACTCGGCCACCGCCCGGCAGTTTTTGATCTCTGTGAACGCCGTCGCGGATTGATCCTCATGACCGGAATCACCGGCTCGGGAAAAAGCACCACGCTGGCTGCGATGCTCAAATACATCAGTCAGCGCATGGCCGGGGTCATTGTCACCGTGGAAGACCCGATAGAGTTTTTGTTTACAAATGACCGGAGTGTCATCAAGCAGAGGGAGGTCGGCAGTGACACGCATTCCTTTGGCGAGGCCTTGCGCCGGGCCATGAGGCAGGATCCGGATGTGATTCTTGTTGGAGAAATGCGCGATCCGGAAACAATCAGCGCGGCCATTACCGCTGCGGAGACCGGTCATCTCGTGATGGGAACCTTGCACACCATTGATGCGCCCAAAGCGATTGACCGGATGGTGGATGCCTTTCCTGCGGATCAACAATCCCAGATCATTGCCTAGTTGGCGAATGCCTTGGAAGCCGTGATTTCCCAGCGTCTGCTTCCCCATGAATCAGGGAAAGGGCGGGCCCTTGCCACAGAAATTCTTGTTGGAAACACGGCGGTTCGTGCGTCCATTCGCGAGCGGCGGTGGGAGCAATTAGTGGGGCTCATTGAGATTGGAGCGAAGGATGGCATGCACACCATTGATGATTCATTGGCCGAGTTATATGCCGCCCGGATGATCAGCAAGGAAGAGGCTCTTGCCAACGCCCGGGACAAGGACAGTATTGCGGGACTAACCCGCGAACCCACTGAAAAAAAGGGATTCTTCCGGTGAAATCTTCGTTGGTTGCGGCTTTGCTCCTACTGTTGGGAACATCTTTTTTGGCTCCAGCACTGGATCTGCGTTACCCGCCCACGCCCGCCGACAAACAGGCGCTCATCGCGATGGGATGGTCTGAGGCCCGTGATTCTCTCTCGGAGAAATTGGAAGCCGGGTATTTGCCCGGTCTGGCTGGACGTCCGGGCAGCACGGGCATGACCGGATACCGTCAGTGGCTGGCGCTTTGGAAGTGGTTTGACCTGTTGTCCCGCACGGAAACGGAGGAAACGGTGAATCTTCTGCGTCAGTATCTCTTTGTGCGTCCGGGTCATGAAAAGCCTTTGTTCATTTCTCCTGGACGCAAAGTTGAGGAGGTCGATGAAGCGGTCTCCAGGGAACAAGCCGCCTCGCTTTTGGAGGACCCAAAAGTTCGCTCGGAAATCCTTGGGGTTTTGCTGCCGCCGGGGATTCCAGATCCCAAGGATCAGCCCGTAGCCGATCGTTTTGAAAAAAGTCTCTTGGAATCATGGATATTGGATGCCGCATTTTCGGAGGCCCTGTTTCAGCTGCTCACCCCTGCGGACTATGCACCTGGCGTGCTTTGGAATTTGAAAGAAATTCAAGCAGCGAACCCCCAGGCTTTCAAAATGTATCCATCCCTGGCCCTCGCCATCGCCGTGGTGTTTGATTCCAAATTGCCCGCCAATTGGCCTCATCATCAGGTCAGCCGGG
>JBGSVX010000459.1:0-3371 GCA_041752795.1 Terrimicrobiaceae bacterium | reverse complement strand
TACAAAACAGCTTTCTGCCACGGGATGGCGCACGAATGCCGACGGGCTGACCACAACCCTCAACCTGCCACCGGGATGGAGGCTTTTTGCTTTGTTTGGAGCAGACTGGGTGCGTGGGGACTGGCTCACGGCGTGGAGTCTTCTGGACTTGTTTTTGCTTCTGATTTTTTCCCTCGCGGTTTTTCGACTCTTTGGTTTCGGACCGGCGGTTCTGGCCTTTATTGCATTTGCCCTTTCTTATCACGAACCATCTGCTCCGAAGTTTCTGTGGCTGTTGCTTCTGATTCCTCTTGCTCTGCTGCGCGCAGTAAAATCCGGGTGGCCGCACCGGCTGCTTGTTGCATTCCAGTGGATTGTAGCCGGTCTCCTCCTACTGGCACTCGCGCCCTTTGTTGCCACCCAAATTCAGCAGGCGATCTACCCTCAGCTTGAAAATCGTTCGAGCTTTCCTTCGGAGTCCATCCAACAGACTGCCGAAATGAGCAACGAGCCAGAGAGCGCGATGCCCATGGCCGCTCCGATGGGATCTCGTTCAGAGTCGGCAAAAATCAAAACGTTTTCTGGGGGATGGGGCAAATCCGCAGGTGATTCGGCGGCTGACAAAAGCAACATGCTCTACGATGCCAACGCGCGAATCCAAACCGGGCCGGCAGTTCCCGAGTGGTCGTGGCGTTCCGTGAGCTACGGATGGAATGGCCCGGTTCAGGCTTCGCAGAGGGTCCAAGCCGTTCTAATCCCGATCACGATTGAACGTGTGCTGACCGTTCTGCGTGTGGCTTTGCTGCTGACTCTGGCATGGCTGCTTTTGCGGGTTCGTCCTGACGGCACATGGTTCAAGACCCGGAATGGTGCCATCATGTCCGCGATTGCGTTTTTGCTTTTGCCATTGTCCGCAAGTGCACAGTTTCCAGATCAGGGCATGTTGGAGACTCTGCGCGAGAGACTCACGAAAACGTCGGATGCCTACCCCATGGCGGCGGACATTCCCATGGTTTCTCTGACCCTTGACGCCGAAAGAAATCTTGCGATGGATGTGGAAATTCATACGTCCATTGAGACCGCCGTGCCACTGCCCGGACGCCTTCCGGCATGGTCACCTGTGCGGGTCACAGTGGCGGGTCAGCCCAATCCCGCCATCCGCAGACAGGATGGATTCCTGTGGATCGTGCTTCCTGCAGGAGTCCATCAAGTAAAAGTCGAAGGTTTGCTTGCAGGAGTCACTGAATGGGAATGGACATTCCTATTGAAACCTCACTTTGTAAAAATTTCTGCACCGGGCTGGGCGGTGAGTGGAGTGAAACCGGATGGCATGCCGGACCAGCAGGTGTTTTTTGTGTTGCAGCAAAAGACCGAAGCGGGGTCAGCGAGCTATGACCGTCAGGATTTTCAAAGTGTGGTGGTTGTCGAAAGACGTCTGGAACTCGGGTTGGTATGGCAGGTTAACTCAAGGGTCCGTCGGCTATCTCCTCCAGGCAAAGCGATCTCGCTGCGCATTCCGTTGCTGCCAGGTGAAAATGTTTTATCGGCCAATGCAGTGCTTGATGGCGGCACCATCGAGGTCCGACTCGGAGCCCAGGACTCGGATTTTGCATGGAGCAGTGAAATGTCGGTTGCCACGGAGGTGGAGCTTCATGCCCGCCGGGGAGACTCATGGGTTGAGCGCTGGAGCCTTGCGGCTTCTCCGGTTTGGAACGTAAGCTTTACTGGACTCCAACCGGTTTTTGAGCCAGCCAACCCGGAACTTCTTCCTGTCTGGACCCCATGGCCCGGCGAGGCGGTGACCTTGTTCGTAAGCCGCCCAGAGGCGATCCCCGGTGCAACGATCACCGTTTCAAAAGTCTCCCACGAGACATCCCTTGGGAATCGTCAGCGAACATCCCGCTTGGACCTCACCCTCCGGTGTACGCTGGGAGAAGATTTCCCAATCAAATTGCCCGAGGAAGCCGAGGTCACATCTCTTGAATACAATGATCAGCCCATCCCGGTCCGAAAAGATGCGGGCAAAATCATTGTTCCGGTTCGCCCCGGGGATCAGAGGATTTCGATTGCGTGGACGAGCGACCGGCGGCTGAATTTCCGGTCAGGCACCGAGAAAGTGGAGTTGCCCGTCCCGAGTGCAAACATTTCAACAACGGTGACGGTCCCATCGGGCCGGTGGGTTTTGTGGACAAGCGGGCCCTTGCGGGGACCTGCGGTTCGGTTTTGGGTGATCCTCACCTGCTCACTTTTGGCTGCGGTTATACTAGGTCGTCTAAAGTCCTCGCCTCTGCGCACGCACGAGTGGTTGGTGCTATCCCTTGGTCTGACGCAGGTTCCCCTTCCGGCAGCGCTGATTGTTGTCGGGTGGTTGTTCTTTTTGGTTTGGCGGGGAAGGCCTTCATACAACGCGCTCCCGAATTGGGGTTTCAACATTTTGCAAGTTGGGCTAATCCTTCTTACGGTCGCGGCCATGATTGTTTTTGTTGCGGTAGTTGGTGAGGGCCTGCTCGGCAATCCGGAAATGTTCATCATCGGCAATGGCTCGACCCCGAGGTCGCTTCAGTGGTTCCAACCTCGCAGCGACGATGCCCTCCCCTCCCCGAGTTGCCTATCCGTTTCCATTTGGTGGTATCGGATCCTCATGCTGCTTTGGGCACTCTGGCTCGCCGCCTCTTTGATCCGCTGGCTGCGCTGGGCATGGCATCAATTCAGCGCGCAAACCAGCTTCCGCATGAAACCCAAAGCGAAGGTCACTCCACCGCCGATTTCTTGAGCGGAGGGGAGGAACACGGCAAGAGACTGCCGTGGCTACACTTCGGACATGCAGATCACGCTTGCGCCCGATGTAGCCGACCCACTCTGCTGGGGCGTCCTCGCGGCTTCGCCGCCATTCATTTGCACTTATCGGAAATGCGTTAGGCAGCGACTCTGACAAGCAGAGCCCTCCACCGGAATTCCGGGTCAGGATGCCTGGGGCTGAAATTCGGCAACTTTTTCAGCAAGGGTCGACCACTTGTGATTGGCGGTCTCGAGGGCCTCGGCCACACTCGCGAGTTCCCGGTTCAGGGCAAATGACTCCGAGGGCGATTCGGTGTTTTCCAACTTCGTGGCAAGTTCACTCTGACGGCTTTCGAGGCGGGTGATTTCCTGTTCGGCGGCTGCGAGCCCGGCCTCGGCTTCACGGCGTTTCTTGGCCTCGGCTTTGCGCGCATCGGCTTCGGCTCGACGTTGCTCCCGGATTTCTTTGAGACCCGGGCCTTTTACGGCAGAACCCGGAGCTGGCGCGGACGATGCCGGGCGGTGGTTCTCAAGGACCGCAACGAGAGCTTCCTTGGCGGAAGTTGCCCGCGTTTTATCCAAGTAGTAATCGTAATTCCCGGAGTAGGAGGTCA
>JBGSVX010000458.1:0-4893 GCA_041752795.1 Terrimicrobiaceae bacterium | reverse complement strand
AGACCGGCGGGTCATTCACCCAGGAGGGCTGAAAGCTGCGGGCAAGGTCCATCCCAAGGCTGGCAAGGTCAGGTTTTTGTGACGGGTCTTCGGACATAGTTCCCCTTTCTATATCACAGGTTTTTAGAACTTCCAGACATTGCGGATAGAAGGAACATCAGAAAATCAATTGTTAGGGAGATCAATAAACGCTGTGGACTGCCTTGCATGAAGTCTCGTGCATGGATTTTCCCATGAAATGGCAATTCTCGGAACAAGGGAGTTTTGATAGTGTCGTGAAATGAGCGATCTGTTTGGCGAAAAATCTGCCCCCGAGGCGAACATGCCTTTGGCAGCGAGAATGCGTCCGCGCACGTTGGAAGAATATGTCGGCCAAACGCATATCCTCGGTGTGGGAAAACTCCTTCGCCGGGCCATTAGAGCAGACCGGATTTCGTCGGTCATTTTTTATGGTCCTCCGGGCACCGGCAAAACGAGCCTGGCCCGAATCATTGCCTCAACAACCTCCAGCCGGTTCGAACGTTTGAGCGGGGTGGAAAGCAATGTGTCCGACATACGCCGGGTGGCGGCTTTGGCAGCCAACCGGCTTGCGAATGATGGTTCGAAAACGATTCTTTTTGTGGATGAGATTCACCGGTTCAACAAATCGCAGCAAGACATTCTCCTGCCGGATGTGGAGAGCGGCGTGCTTCGGCTGATTGGTGCCACCACGCACAATCCGTATTTTTATGTGAACAGCCCGCTCGTTTCACGGTCACAAGTTTTTCAGTTGGAGCCACTCGGCGTGCAGGACTTGATTGGTCTTGTGAATCGCGCGATTGCAGACAGGGAACGCGGACTCGGGAACCTGCCCTTGGAAATTGCCGGAGATGCTGCCCTGCATCTCGCAACCATCAGCGATGGCGACGCGCGTCGGTGCCTGAATTCGTTGGAAATTGCTGCGCTCACCACGGCCCCGGATTCTGACGGCAGAATCCTGATCAACCTCGCCGTTGCCGAAGAAAGCATCCAAAAAAAAGCCGTGGTCTATGATGGAGACGGGGATGCCCACTATGACACGGCCAGTGCGTTTATCAAAAGCATGAGAGGGTGCGATCCGGATGCCTCGCTTTACTGGCTGGCAAAAATGCTCCATGCCGGGGAGGACATCCGATTTATCACCCGGCGCATGATGATCCTTGCCAGCGAGGACATCGGAATGGCGGACTCCAATGCCCTGCAAATCGCGGTCGCCGCACATCAGGCCGTCGAAATCCTTGGGCTGCCGGAGGCCAAACTCACGCTGGCCCATGCCGCCGTTTATCTGGCCACCGCACCCAAAAGCAACTCCTGCACCATGGCCATCGGCGACGCCATGGCAGATGTCGAGCAGGGGCGCACACTGGCCGTTCCGGCACACCTGCGCGACGCCCACTACAAAGGAGCCAAAGTGTTGGGTCATGGCACCGGCTACAAATACGGTCATGACTACGAGGGAGGCTTTGTGCCCCAAGCTTACCTCCCCGAAGGGCGAACCTACTATTCCCCCACCGAACACGGCCTCGAAAAACGCGTGAAGGAACGTCTCGAGTATTGGAGGTCCCAGTTTGAAGCGGTCAAATCTTGATCGCTGCAAGCACCTTGGACGCCACATCCTGAAAGGCCATCGCAGAAGCGCTCTTCGGCTGGGAAACTACAATTGGAGAGCCAATGTCCCCGGCTTCCCGGACAGCAATCTCAATGGGAACTTCCCCCAGAAGTGACGTTCCAAGGCGCGAAGCCTCTCTCGCTCCGCCTCCACTGCCAAAGATGTTGTAACGCACGCCGTCGCTTGGACTCAGGAAATAACTCATGTTTTCCACAATGCCCAGCACAGGCACATTGGTTTTTTCAAACATCGAAGCCGCCTTGCGGGCATCAATGAGAGCCACTTCCTGCGGAGTCGTCACAAGCACGGCACCGGCCAGCGCGACGGTCTGAACAATTGTGAGTTGAATGTCGCCGGTCCCGGGAGGCAGGTCCAAAATCAGAATATCCAAAGGCTCCCACGCCACCTGCCTTAAAAATTGCTGGGTGTAGCGGGTGACCATCGGTCCGCGCAAAACCGCAGGAGCACCATCCTCCAACAAAAATCCCATGGACATTAATTTGATCCCATCCCGCTCAATGGGGATGATCCGGTCCTGTTCATCCGCCACTGGACGCTCGGACGTTCCAAACATCAGAGCCACGCTCGGCCCGTACAAATCGCAATCACAGAGCCCGACTTTTTTTCCCTGGGAGGCCATTGCCACCGCCAGATTGGAAGCCACGGTGGATTTGCCCACCCCACCCTTTCCGCTTGCAACGGCAATCACCCGGCGGACCCCCGGAATTCCCTGTGGACCCGGAAGCCCAGCCGCTTGCGCCGGGGCCTGAATATCAATTTTCACCTCAACCATTCCCGAAGCCCCGGCCGCTTTGAGGGCCGCCACGGTATCCTCCCGAATCTGAGCGGCAATCTTCGGCTCGGCGGTTGTGAGGGTCAGAGAAACTCGAACGTCCCCACCCTCCACGGAAATGTCTTTCAGCAAACCAAAGGAAACAATGTCCCTGGAAAATCCGGGATACTTTACCGCACGCAATGCCTCTTTCGCCAAGTTCTCATCAATCATAGAGCGCAAACAGATAAGGCGCGCGCGGAGAAAAATCAATGGCCCTTGCAAAGATGAACACGGGCACATGAGAAGGTGGCCACGGACGGAAACCAGCGGAGGGACATCGTCCACGTGGTCCAGCCCCACACAGCGCGGCAAAAGCGCCACTTTTAAAGGCCAGCTCCCTGTGCCCTCCGAAGCGCTGCCACGGACGGAAACCCGCTTCGCAGGGCGGCCTCCTTGAGGGAATTGGCACGGTTGGCCAGAAGGCTCCGTGCATGACGCAACCGAATATCCCGGAGGTATGCCGCGGGACCGGTTCCGTTTGCTTCAACAAAGAGCCGCGTGAAATGTTCGCGGGTCATTCCAACTTGATCCGCAAGCGTCTTGATCCCCAGAGGTTCATGGAATCGCGCGCGCATCGTTTGTATCGCCCCCACAATAGGATCCCGGGCCTCCACGGTGCCATGACCCAACTCCCGCGACCATTCGACAAAAAACGAATACGCTTTGGCAGCCATGGGAACCGGGTCTGCCCGCTTGGACCCGCTCCCGAAGAAGGACTGGTAGAGTTTCCCTGCCGGCGAATTCTTCGGAAGCGGAAGGACCGGTCCGTGATGATCACGAATGCTCCTTGCCATCCCGGGGGAAGGGCCTCCATAAAAATTCAGCCAGGAAAAAACCCATGGGGCACTGGATCGCCCGCGGAATCCATAGGAACTTGCTTCGGGTACCACGGACAAAAAGGCCGAACCCTCAGGAACATCATAGACCTTCCCCCGGCTGGAAAACATGCCGGTTCCGGAAATTGTCCTCTGCACGATCACAAAACACGCATCACCCCGATGGGCATTATCATAAAAATACGAGCGGGATGAAACGCTTTCTCGCTCGACTTTGAAAGGCACAGAGATCAACAAATCGTCCATTTTTAAAAAACCTCAGTCACAATTATATCACAAAATAACGTATTCAAATCACAACTTGAAACTTTCTTTTCCGGGGGAAAATGACGAGGATTTCACTCCATGAAACGCACATCCCGCCCCTCCAAGCCCCTCGGTCATCAAGCCCATATGAAGGATGCCGCCTCGGCAGGTCTTCCCGGAGATTTTCTTCGCCCGATCAAAATCACAATGATGGGCGCCGGCAGCATGTTCACCCCACGACTGGTGAACGACATTCTCCTGATCGGCAGAAGTCAGGGAGGCGAGATTGCCCTGGTGGATATTGATCCCGTCCGCTTGCGCCTGATGAAGCGGCTTATTGAAAAGCTGGTGGTGCTCCGGCAAGCCACCAAATGGAAAGTGACGGCAAACACCAACCGCAAAGCCGTCATGAAAGGCACGGACTATCTGGTGAGCTGCATTGAAGTGAGCGGCTTGGAATGTGTGCGCCATGACAACGACATCCCCGCGAAATACGGGGTGAATCAGTGCATTGGTGACACGATCGGGCCCGGAGGGCTTTTCAAAGCGCTCCGCACGATTCCCGTATGGTTGGACATTTTGAAAGATGCCGAGCGGCTGTGCCCGCAGGCCATCGTCCTGAACTACACGAATCCGATGTCCATGCTTTGTCTGGCAGCAGGCCGCACGTCCTCCATGCAAGTGGTCGGGCTGTGTCATTCCGTGCAGGGCACGGGCGAATTGCTGGCAAAACGGGCCGGCGTGCCGGTGCGGGAAATGACCTGGGAATGCGCGGGAATCAATCACCTCGCATGGTTTGTGAAACTCGAACACAACGGCAAGGACCTCTACCCTCTGCTCAAACAAAAAGCCCGTGAGGATCTCGCCGGGCGGCCATCCGATCCTGAAGACACGAAGGACCTTGTTCGCAAGGACATGATGCTACACTTTGGGGCATTCATCACCGAGTCCAGCGGACATCTCTCTGAATATCTTCCTTATTACCGCAAGCGAGAAGACCTCATCGCAAAATACTGCCGGGACCGCTACGATGGAGGAACCAGTTTTTATGCGGACAACTGGCCGACATGGCGCAGTGATGCGGACAAACTGCGTGGCGCGATGCTCGCAGGCAAAGAACCAATCACATGGGACCGTAGTTGGGAATATGCGAGTTGGATCATCGAAGGCCGCGAAAAGGACACCCCGGTTCGGATTCATGGAAATGTGATGAATGCATGCGGTGGTGCGGGGCAATTGATCACCAACCTGCCGGCCGATGGCTGCGTGGAAGTGGCCTGCATGATTGATCGCAATGGAGTGAATCCCACACGCTTCGGCGCGTTGCCTGCTCAAATGGCCGCCGTTTC
>JBGSVX010000457.1:0-4858 GCA_041752795.1 Terrimicrobiaceae bacterium | reverse complement strand
GTTTTTGGCTGGATTGTTATCGAGCATCAAGGCTTGTCCCCGTGCCACTCAGGTTAGTAGCAATGCCGTTCGGGAATTCTTTTTTATAAGTGAATATGTCATTCAATATGAGGATGTTGCACACATTTGAAAAGAATCACTCCTAAACTCAGTCCTGACAAGCAGGACCCTCCATCGGAGTTATGAGGAGATTGGTAATCCTCGGCCGCAGACGTTCCGCGTCAGCGTTGCAGGCGGGCCGTGATCCTTTGGTGCCTGCGTCGGGGACGGCATCCCTCCAATTTCAAGTGTGTGTGCAAATCAACCGGTGGAGGGACGTCGTCCCCGATGTCCATTCCTCCATAACTCGGCGATGCCGCCAGAATTTTTTTCTGTGGTGACCCCCGGCTATTCCTGATTTGCGAGCCAGCGTTCGGCTTCGATGGCGGCGGCGCAGCCCTGACCTGCGGCGGTGATGGCTTGGCGGTAAACGTGATCTGCGACATCGCCTGCGGCGTATACGCCGGGGAGATTTGTCGCGGTTCCCGTGGTTTGGATGAGGTAGCCGTTCTCATCGGTTTGCAAACTTCCCCGGAATGGGGCGGTGTTTGGTTCATGCCCGATCGCCACAAAAACGCAGCGAACTTCCAGTTCCGACACATCGCCGGTTTTGAGGTTTTGGAGTTTCACGCCGCGCACTTTCCCGGCTTCATCGGTCAGGTATTCGGTAACAACAGAATCCCACACGGGTTCCACTTTGGGATTTGCGAGGGCGCGGTCTGCCATGATTTTTGAGGCGCGCAGGGAATCTCTGCGGTGGATGAGATAAACCTTCGAGGCAAAGCGGGTCAGGAACGTGGCTTCTTCGCAGGCGGAATCTCCGCCGCCGACCACACACACGGGAACATTGCGGTAAAAGGCTCCATCGCAAGTTGCGCAGGAGGTGAGGCCATGACCGATGAGCGCGTGTTCGCCCTCCAGGCCGATGTATTTTGGTGAGGCGCCACTCGCAATAATCAGCGACTTGGTTTCCACCCATGTGTCATCAATTTTTAGCCGGGAGTGAGTCCCTGCGTGTTCAAAATCTTCAACCACGCCGTATTGAAAGCGGGCCCCAAATTTTTCCGCTTGTTGGTGCATGCGCATGATGAGGTCCGGTCCGTCGATGCCATCAGGGAACCCCGGGAAATTTTCCACGGCGGTGGTGGTGGTTAACTGACCTCCTGGCAGGCGGCCTTCGAGAACGAGGGGGGAGAGACTCGCGCGGGCGGTGTAAATTGCCGCCGTGAGTCCCGCGCAGCCAGTGCCAACAATAACAACATTTTCCATAGGTTCTCTGAATAAACACAATCCGGGCCGGACTCCCAAGAAAAGTTTACGGTCGGTTGGAAATTGCGATGAGCGTCCCGCATTTGGCAATCGGAGAAATCGGCCCCCACTTCGTCTGCCATGATGCGAGTTTTGAGGATTCCGTCACAAAAACCACCCGCTTTTCCGAGGACCACAAGGTTTCAAGGTCCTTCTCTTTGAGAAATGTGTGGCGTCCGGTTCCCTGGGTTCGCACCACAAAATCCGCATCGGCATTTGCTCCCAACAGCGTGATTTCGCGGTTCGTGTAAAACAGCAGACTGCTTGCGGTGTCGATGTCGCCATCAAACACGAGGATTCCTGACTCGCCAGTTGCGGTTTCCAGTTGGGGGCCAATATCCGCGAGGGAAAAAAATGGGGCGACCTTTGCGGTTCCGGCGATGGCTCCGAGGCCAAGGCAGGACGCGGCGGCTGCCATGATCCAAAAGCCGTGTTTGGGTTTCCAGAGGATGAGCAAAGAAAATCCGATGGCGGATCCGAGGGAAATGGCGGCAATAGTGGTAAGGCCGGACCAGACTTCGGGTCCGAATTGAAGGACGGTGGTAAGCGCCGTGGCTCGTTCTTCGACGGTGGCAGTTTGCATGTCCGCGAGCACCGAAGGCGCCGCGAGGCAGGCCACAAGGGCCGCGCCGAGGAGTGCCGCAACCAAACCTGCGGCCAGTCGCAGGTTCGATTTCTCAAGAATCCGCGAAGCGATCAGAGCAAAGGCCGGCCAAAGCGACATGGCGTAGTAGTCCTGCCTCTGCCCCGCAAGCATCACGGTTCCAAGAACGACGGCGGCCCATGAAATGAGGAGCCATGTTGTCATGGTCCATGTTTTGGGATGCAGGAATGACCTCCATGTTTTTGGAAGCGCGGTGAGGACTGCGACCGACCATGGGAAGAACCATGCCAGGTGGAGAACGAGAAAAGTCAGTCGCGGAACATTCGAGTAGTTGGTGGCTGGAGACGAACTTCCGGTCACATGCCCCAAGTGTTCCGAGAAAATGAGATTTGTGATGTAGCCCGGGAATTGGCGTTCGATGAAAACGAACCAGGGAAGGTTGATGAGAACGGCGAGCAGAAGCCCGGCAATGGGAAACATGGGCAATCGGTGAGGGGAGGCGCTGGTGGATGGTGAGTTCCGGTTTGCCAGATGATGAAACAATGCCGCAACAACGAGAATGGCCACCGGGTAGATGAGTCCGTGGGGGCCTTTCGCAAAAGCCGCGAGCCCTGCCAATGTCCAAAAGGCAATCATCCATCGTTTGGGAAATGGGGATCTGATGGCTTTCACGACGCAGAGCAGGGAGGCCGCGATCAGCATGCTGAAAAGTGGTTCCGGCATGACAATTCGTGCCAGCGTGAAACTTCCCAGCATGGTGGCCAGAATCGTACCAGCGATCCACCCGCGTCGAGCACCGCCCCATTCCCGGCCAATCAACACTGTGATAACTACCCAGAGCACAAGCGACAAGGCCCCTGGCAGTCGGGCAGCAAAATCTCCAATGCCAAAAATCCCCATGCATGTTGCCATGCCCCAATACAACAGCGGAGGTTTTACCAAGCGGGGAATGCCATTATTTTCTGGAATGAGCCAACTCCCGCCCTCCGCCATCACTTTTGCTGCCCCGGCATATTGGCCATCGGTTTCATTAAACAAATGCCCCCAACCCGCCGTGGCCAAATGCAAACCTACCAAGGCAATCGCCAAAAGTGCCCCGACGCGCCAGATCATCCGACGGAGCTTAAAGCAGGGAACCCCTCCACCACACGCACGGGACGGCCCTCCGGCATTTTTACGAGGGCAAGGGATTGACGGCACGTGACGAGTTGCAGGGAATCGTGAGTGCGCACCACTTCGAACTCCACCCAGAACCTTGCGCGGGCCACCTCGGCAATGTGGCCATTGATGAGGAGATGGTCTCCCAGCCGTGCCGGCCGACGGTAATCAATTTCCGTGCGGACGACCACTGGATGGATGCCGGTGCGTTCAATTTCCACAAAACTCATGCCCATCTGGATCGCAAGTTTCGTGCGGGCTGTCTCGATAAACCGGAGATACGCGAGATTATGAACCACCCCGCCGGCGTCCGTATCAAAATACATCACCTGTTCCGGATGGCTGATCCGGGATTTCTCCGAACTCACGGCGTCGGTGCGGGGGCTTTGAGTTCTTCAATGATGCGGGCAACCGTCGGGTCCGGGATCACTTCAAAGGCTTCCTGATATTTGGCAATGGCCTCATCTTTTTTGGAGGCCTCGGCAAGCGACTTGGCTTCATCTCTCGACTTGATAAAAATCTCCACACGAACGGCTGTTGATTTTTGGAGTTCTCCAATCAGTCGCTCACTCTGAGGTCCAACTGCTGAAGCATGAGGGGCCATACCATCGAGCAGTTCTTTCACCTCAAGAAATTGTTTTCCGGCAATCAAAGGCTTCATCGCAAGGAATCCACTCACGACGATATCCACGGATTCGGCGGATTGGTTTTGGCTTTTGATTTGAGGAAGCAGCGTGCTGGATCGGAATGCCGTAATTTTTGAGTTCAGGTCCGTGGCGGAAGCAATGGTTTCTGCTTTGATGTCACCGATGGCATCCTTTGTCGGAGCCAGCTGGGGATCAAAATCCGTGGCAAGTTCCTCAGAGGCAACTTTCATTTCCGCAACTTGCTTGAGGCCCGATTTCCAGGATTCCAAAAAGACGGCGCTTTCTGGATCCTCGGCGGGTTGCTGCGCTTCAAATTGGGCTATCAGACTTGCTGCCTCCGCATAGGGCAGGGCAGGGTCTGCGATTCTGGCACGAATTTGCCTGCGGGCTTCTCCGCGGGCCAATTTGGAATCCAATGCCATCATCTGATCTGCAAAAGCTTTTGCCTTTGGTGCTTCGGACCCCATCTTTCGAAGTGCTAGAAATTTGGCATCATTCGCCAAATCAAAACTACCGGGAGGCGAAGCCCGTTCGATTTCGACTTTCAGGATTTCCACCAGGGAGACCGCCTGTTTTTCCAAGTGCGATCTGCGGGGAATCCAGACCCCATCGACTTTCACTTCCCCGCCGTCAAATTTGGCAAAAAACTCCACAAAATTTTGAAGTTTGGGGGCGAGATACGTTTTAGTCGCAGGGAACCTTTTGATAACTTCCGCAATCTCATCGAGGGTGGCTTCAATCCGGTCCCGATCCTGTTTTTCCACAAGAGTCGGAATGCGCGTTGGATCTGGGTAGAGGATCACTTTGATCACTTTCGAGGAGTCCACCTGGCGCTTTTGGCCGCTGGTTGTCTGAAACTCGTAGTAGCCGGCTGCCGCATTGGCTGAGGCTCTCCGGTCAACATAGGCCGTGAATTCTAAAATCATGGCATCCGATTCCTTGGACCATGACTGGGGCTTGACGATGGCAATTCCTGGAATCTCCTGCACGGTATTGCCGTCTTTGTTCTGCGCAAAAGTCGTCACGACGGGGAGCGCGACGGCGAGGACGAGGGGGAGAAAATTTGAGGGATGCATCGCAGACAAGCTAGTCGATTCCGCAA
>JBGSVX010000456.1:0-2694 GCA_041752795.1 Terrimicrobiaceae bacterium | reverse complement strand
AGGCAATGTGGTCCGCAAAGACATGCCCCCGGAAGTTCGCACGGAAATCCGGGACATTCTATATGAGAGCATCGCCTACGGACTCCAGCACCGGATGCCTGCCGTGGTGCACAGCATGGATCATGCAAGGGGCATGGACATTCCTCTGGCAGATCAATTCATTGGCATGTATGTCAATGATCTGACCCTGGATTATGGCCCCACCGGCCGCAGGGCCGTGGAGCAATTTTTGCGGGAGGCCGCAGAAAAAGGATTCATTCCCTCGCATCCAAACATCGAATTTGTCTGACTCCGTGATTTTTCGCATTTGCGTGAAACGGAGTCCGAAGTCACAATACTGACCTATCGCTAAACGTTATTACAGTTGGGAGGAGCGCGCACGCACACGCCGGAGACGACGGTTCGTGATCAAGTGGCTTGTTGTCCTGCCGGTGAGCTTGATGCTTCTCGGAGCGCTCGTCGCATGGGTGGGCTGGGAACTCCTCAGCGCCCATTACGGGAAGGAATCCGAGCGCTTTGATCTGGCTCTCATGGAAAACATGGAGTCCGCCTCGATCATTTATGATCGTGAAGGCAAGCAGATGGGAAAAATTTTTATCCAGAACCGCAATCCCGTGCCATGGGAAAAAATTTCGCCGATCATGGTGGAAGCAGTCATTGCGGCCGAGGACAACCGATTTTACAAACATGACGGCGTGGACTGGGCCGGTATCGTTCGTGCCGCGATCACAAACTACCGCAAGGGCAAAATCAGTCAGGGTGCCAGCACGGTCACCCAGCAACTTGCCCGCAATTCCTTCGAAATGCGCGAGAGAACGTATCAGCGCAAACTGCTCGAAATTTTTCTTGCCCAGCGCATTGAATCCAAGTTCAGCAAGCAGGACATCATGCGTTTGTATCTAAACCGGGTGTATTTTGGCAGCGGTCTGTATGGGGTGGAAGCGGCGGCGCGGGGGTATTTTAACAAAAGTGCGGCGGATCTGAGTCCCGGCGAAGCGGCGACGCTGGCAGGTCTGCTTAAGAGCCCTCAAGCTCTCTCCCCATGGAACAATCTGGAGTCTGCGACACAGGCCCGGAACTTTGTTCTCAAGCGCATGCGGGAACAGGGATTCCTTAACCGGGAGCAACTCAAAAAAGAAACCGAACAGCCTTTGCAGGTCGCCAAACGCACTAATCCCTTTAAGGTTTCCTACGCGATTGACGCCATCCGCCAACAGGCGATTGCCTCACTCGGGTTTGACCGCGCAATGAATGGCGGATTCCAAATTCATACGACGCTCGATTCCTCCATCCAGAAAGCTGCCGAGGCCGCTGTGAAGGAAACCCTCGCAAAAATTGAAGGCATGCCCGGGTATCAGCACGAAACGTTCGAGGCCTTTAGGAAGCGGGTTAGCTCCATTGAAGCAGAACTCAATCGCGGAAACATGAACGTCAAAATGCCACAACCCAAGTATCTTCAGGCTGCGGTATTGGCTCTTGATTCCTCAACGGGCGGAATCCTCGCGATGGTTGGCGGGCGCGATTTCAAGCACAGCGAATATAATCGGGCCACCCAGTCCCGGCGTCCGGTGGGCACGGCGTTTGCCCCGTTTGTTTTTGCGGCCGCTTATGAAAAAGGGGCATTTCCCGGAGACCTTGTGGAAGATGCCTGCATCGATAACCGTTACGTGATGGTTGGTGGAGAGTCCGGTATTCTTGGGGAGTGGGGGGTGGAGCGACCGGACAACGAATACGAAGGAAACATTCTGTTCCGCGAAGCTCTTTCCAAAGGGAAAAATGCGGCAACCGTCCGGGTGGGAATGCAGGCTGGACTCGAGACCGTCAAAAAAGTTGCTGCCGATTCAGGAATTGCCTCGCCGATCCGATCGTTCTCAAATTCTTTCCTCGGTAACAGCGAAATCACTCTCGATGAACTGACCCTGGGTTATACAGTTTTCGGAAATGGCGGCCTGCGCCCGGAGAAGCCATTTCTCATCAATCACATCACCGACGCTGCCGGGCATGTTGTTTATCGGGCGAGTCCGGTGAAAGTTCCCGCAATCAGCCGGGAAGCAGCTTATCAAGTTCACTCCGGATTGGTGGATGCCCTCCACAGTGGCACGGGAGCAATTTCTGCGAGTTATGGATTGGGCGATTATCCCTCTGCAGGAAAAACCGGCACGGCCTACAATTTCACGGACACGTATTTCCTTGGATACAACAGCTCCGTGACCTGTGGGGTGTGGGTCGGGTTTGACAAACCCACGCGCATTTTTCGTGGAGCCTTCGGCAAGGACCTCGCTCTTCCGATCTGGACACGGATCATGAACACCGCAGCTCAGGAATTTCCTGCTGTCAAATTTGTCCGGCCCGAAACTCTCAAGGAAGTGGACATCTGCCGGAGTTCGGGATTGCTTGCGACCCCGCGCTGCAAAATGGAGGCAAGGGACCGGGCCACCGGCCAGGCAGGCGAAATCTCAACCACCTACAAGGAATACGTCACTGATGCCCAACTGCCCCGCATTCCCTGCGATGTGCATGGAACCGGCATCCGCACGTATGCCAAAGAATTTGCTGAAGGCGACTGGCCACGGGCCGAGGCAGCCATGGATTTCAGCCGTGTTCGCCCCGTGGCGGTGAATTCCCCCACGCTCATTGGCCTCACAGATGTGTATGGTGCTGTCCGTCCTGGAGGTCAGGGTTTTGATGAATCCA
>JBGSVX010000455.1:0-2610 GCA_041752795.1 Terrimicrobiaceae bacterium | reverse complement strand
AACCGGCGCTTCATGCAAAACTCCGTCAATCCGGTAGCGGATGCGGAGATCATGACCCAAAGGTTCAAAATGCACATCCGTTGCACGCTGGTTCAGAGCCTCGCGGAGAATCTGGTTCACGAATTTCATGACCGAGGCCTCACTGTCCTCGCCATCCACGATATTGACTTCCTCGCCTTGGGATGGGCCGGATTCCTCGCGCCCCTCCAGCAATTCTTCGAACGTTTCCGCACCGACTCCGTAGGTCGCCTTCAAACCCTCCATGACAAAACGTCGGGTCGTCATTTCCAACCTGAGCGGCTTCCGGGCATATTGTGCGACGGCCTGCTGACTCAAATGGTCAAAGGGATCATACGAAAGCAAATGGAGAGCACCGTCTCCATCATCCTCGGCTGGAAGAACTTTGAGGCCCAGTGCGAGCCGGGCAGGGAATTGCTCGCGGGCACGCTCGAGTGGACGCGCTTGATTTTCCTCATGCCACGGAAGATTCAGCCGGGCCGCAAGGCAGCGGAGGAAGTCTGCTTCCGGGGTCAGTCCAGAATCCAGAATGGCCTCCACGGCGGACGTCTGACCCGAGATCGCCTTTGAGACAGCGTTCGAGAGTCCGAGAGTGTCCGTGCAGCCCGCGTCCACGGCGGCTTGCTCAAGAACCTCGCGGAGTGGCGTCAGTTTTGTTGAGGTTTGGGTTTCGACCACGGGAGCCACGATTTTTTCTTGGGGGCAGGAGTTGGGGTGGGGGGAGCCGCATTAAAAAAGTGGGCCGGCTGAGCAGCGAGTTGTTTCGCCTCTTCGCCTAGGGTGGTTCTCATACCCTCCCGGATGCTGGCCGAGGTGATCTGCTCATCGGAGTCCACCACAATGGGCTGAATCATCACAATGAGTTCACTTTTGGTTTTTCTGTTCGTCGCGCCACCGCCAAGGAACGGACCCAAAATCGGGATGCGGTTCACGTAGGGAATCCCGTCCGTGTTGCGCTCTTCATCATCATTGATCAGCCCACCAAGCACAATTGTCGAACCGCTGCGCACACGCACACTGGTCGTGATTTCCTGGGTTGAAATCACAGGGACTTCATTGCCGGAAATGGTTTCTGAGCCGACAATATTATCATTCGTTTGAGCAATCACGAGGTTCACTTCATTGTCGGAATTGATCAGCGGAATCACTTCCAATTTCAGGACGACATCCTGGTATTGGATATTTGAGGTGATCGAATTGTTGTCGCCGAGGCCCGGGGTGGTTGAGGTGAGGGTGGATGTCGGAACGGGAACTCTCTGACCCGAGAGGATCGTGGCCTTTTTGTTATTGGTTGTGTAAACCACCGGCCTTGCAAGAGTCCGGAACTTATTGGTTGTCTCCAAAAACCTTGCAAAAACATCAACCGATTCCGCGATGGAGCCATAAATAGTCAGACCCGATAATTGCGCAAACGTGTCCGGGCTCACGAGCGAGGACGGATCGGGCAATACGTCGAGACCTGGTAGTAAACGGGGCGACAACACTGAGCCAGCGGCTCCGTTGGAATTTGACTCTCCAAGGAGATTTTTGACCGGCGTGAAATTTTGATATTTCACGAGATAGCTCACGCCGTAGTCGAGACTGTCACCGACCCGGAGCTGACCAATGACCGCCGCGAGGTAAACTTGGCGGGGTCGTTTGTCGAGCAGTTCGAGGATTTGGCGTGCGCGTTCTTTGCCATCCGGCGGGCCATAGACGATGATGCTGTTGGCGCTCGTGTCACCGATGATTTGAATATTGCCGAGGGACGCGGACAATGGCGGGCTTTGGAGATCCTCATCCGAGAGGCGGTCCGGGCGGCTAAGACCTCCCGCGCCGCCGGAGGATGACCCGCCACTATTGCTGCCCTGATTTCCTTGAAATGGAGTGTTTTGATTGTTTTGATTTTGGTTCGGTTGACCGCCGGGGGCTGCCGTGGTGGCTTCCTCGTTGCCTTCCAGCATGTTGGTTAACACCGGGAAGGCATCATTCACTGAGAGGTAATTCAGCACTTTAACCAAGGGCTGTTCGAAAGAGCCAGCAGCATCCAACTGGGCGATCACTTCACTCACGTATCGGTAGTTTTCAGTCCTGGTGACCACTAGCACACGATTGGTGCGTTTATCCGCGATGAAGCGGGACTTGCCTTGGAGCAGTCGGTCTTCGTATTGGGCACCAACTACGGCTGCGGCGGCGGTCGGGACACCCTCCGGATTTCCAGGGGCTGGCTGTTGGGCCGGGGTGGTTGCGGCACCACCCGCCGGAGGCTCCTCGGTGCCAAACATTTCATTGAGAGTTTCGACTACTGTTTCGGCACTGGCCCGCTGCAAGGGGATGAATCGGGTCACCACTTTTGCAGGCTCGCGGTCAATCAATTGAAGCACAGCAAGCGCTTTTTGAATCACCGGAGTCTTGTCGGTAATAATCAGCGCATTGGCCGTCGGAGCCGGAACGATGGAGCCGTATGCATTCGGCTGAACGACCCCGAGCACGACCGTTGCTGCCTCTTGCGGGGCAATAAAACTCAGGGGGGCAAAAAAGCTGATCACTTGATCCCCGATAGTGAAAAGCTGCGAAGCCTCCGTGTAGAGAGGAACTCCTTCTTTCCTCGGA
>JBGSVX010000454.1:0-6465 GCA_041752795.1 Terrimicrobiaceae bacterium | reverse complement strand
GATGGGTTTGCGGGGATTTCACCGGTGGTTGGCACCACCGGCTAATTTCCATCATGCCTCCGGCATGCGCCAAATGACACGAACTTCCCGGATGAACCGAAGGATCGCGAGAAACCGCATAAAAAAATCTATGTCCTTTCGTCAACGGCCACCTCGCCGAGGCGTTTGCTTCGCTTTGCTCACCGCTTCGCGGCTGCCTTCAGCAGGCTGTCTCCCTTCGGTCGGCTCCACCATATTTTTCGAGACGCCCCGCGCGTGTCGCCAGCCTCCCCCCTTTTCGCGCCCTTTCGCCCCTTTCGCGGGCAAAATCCTAAAACACCCGGGGCTCCCCTTCGTGGAGGACTTGGAGGCGGTCGAGGAGGTTCATATCGCGGGCTTTGTCGAGGAGGCGGGTAAGGGGTTCGTGGAGGGGTTCGTAGCTGAGGCGGAAGGTGCCGAAGTGCATGGGAATCATGGTTTGGGCCCGGAGTTCCACGAA
Source organism: Terrimicrobiaceae bacterium (assembly GCA_041752795.1). Classification (GTDB taxonomy): domain Bacteria; phylum Verrucomicrobiota; class Verrucomicrobiia; order Chthoniobacterales; family Terrimicrobiaceae; genus JAJTZA01. The sequence goes on along the minus strand of JBGSVX010000454.1, from coordinate 5,987 downwards.
AGCGCGGAGGGCCTCTTCGGGGTTCATGTGGACATCACGTTTTGTGGGGGCGTCGTAGGCACCAATCGGCAAAAGCGCAATCTCGACGGCAGCCCGCTCACCAATTTCTTTGAAGCCATCAAAATACGCACTGTCTCCACAGTGGAGGATCGAGCGGTTTCCGTATTCGATGAGGAAACCCCCGAAGCCACGGTGATTGTCATGCAGCACGCGCGCTCCCCAGTGCCTTGCCGGGGTGAGCGTGATTTTGAGGTTTCCATGATTGAAACTTTGCCATGGGGCGAGTTCGTGAACGCGTTCGAACCCCAGATTGTGGACGAGGTTCCCAACATGTTCGGGCACAGCGATGGGCTGACCCTCCGCGATGGTGCGCAGGGATTTGCGGTCAAGGTGATCGAAATGGGCATGCGTCACCAATACCAGATCGATGGCCGGCAAATCGCGGATTTCGACGCCGGGGTGTTTGATGCGTTTGATGACCTTGAGCCATTTCGCCCAGTTAGGGTCAATAAGCACACTGTGTTCCGGGGTTTGGATCAAAAAACTGGCGTGACCGATCCACGTGACGCAGACCTGTCCATTTTCCAGGGGGGGGAATGCGGGGCGCACTTTTTTGCCATGACGCCTCAGGAAGAGCGAGGGAATGAGTACTTCGGCAAGAAAGTTACGCTCGTTCCATCCTTCGCCAAGCCCCATTCCAACATGGTTGCCGGGGCGGGTTCGTTTGTTTTTTGTTCGACCGGTCATCTGCAATCCTTGACGGGAAGGCCTTCCCAAGCCGAGGATAGCGGCATCCTCCAATGGCCGCAGGAGAAAAGCAACTTTTACGAAATCAAATCCGACGGACCCTCACCGATCTGTCGCCTTCGGTGCGTGCTCATGCTTCGGAATTGATCCGCACCCACCTCGAAAACTTTTCGAATTTTCAGACGGCAAATGTCATTTATGCCTTTGCCCCGACTCCCATCGAACCGGATTGGCTGCTGGGCTCCCTGACCCCCGGAAAAACCTGGGCATTTCCCCGGTTGGATGGTCAGCGCGTGAACTTTTATCCTGTCGATGATCTGGCAACCATGACTCCTGGCACGTTCGGGATTTTGGAACCTCCCGGGGAGGACGTGGCACCCGAGCCGGATATGATTCTTGTGCCCGGGGTGGCGTATGACATGCACGGGAACCGGCTTGGGCGTGGCGGGGGATACTATGACCGCTTCCTGAGTCGTTTTGGCGGGTATCGGCTTGCGATTGCTTTTGATTTTCAGGTGTTGCTTTCCGTGCCCACCGATCCGCACGACAAATCTGTTCAGGCCATTGTCAGCGAGACCGGGGTCCGGATTTGCCACGGTGGTAGGGCGCATCATCTGCCCTGAGCAAAAGTTCAGGAGGTTGCTCCCACAGAGCGAGATCCGAAATGAAATGCCGCAGGAGCACCAGCGAAGCGAGTGCGTCGCAGTAGGCATCGTGCCAGCGAAATCCCTCCACTGAATTTGCAAGATCTTCGTACAACCCGAAATGATGAATCAGATCCCCGAGCGTGTGGGACGGAAGATCGGGGGCAATCGCGCGCGCGAGCTTCAGGGTGTCCACCCACGGGCCAAAACCATGAAATGGAAACGCGCGCAGAAACCGGCGTTCCGTTGCCGCGCCATGAGCGACCACCCAGCGATTTCCAAGGGATTCGCGAAACTGCGGCCAGAGCGCACTCATCGTCGGCGCACCCTTCAGATCCTCATCCCCAATGCCATGCACTTTCCGCGCACGCCATGTGACCTGCTCCTCACTGGCAATGTATGTGCGAAATCCCGAGGACGGCAAAACTTCGCCAGCAATCAGGAGGACCACGCCGGCCTGCACGGGCACGTCGGTTCCGCCAGGACGAACGCCGGCACTTTCAAAATCCACCGCTGCAAATTGGGTTTCCAGAATTGTCGCCACTTGGTGCAACCATGCGCATGATTTTTTGAGAAGAAAAGATCGGGCTCGTTGTGAATTCCCCTCGCGATGAAGAGACGGATGGGCCACAGTGAGAGGCCATGAAATCTTTTCGCAAGGCAGCGGTCGCTTCGACCTTTTCTCCCACACACCTCGCGGTGTTGGTGGAGGCTGCGGCCTTTGCACGAAAAGTGGGGGCGGAGCTGGAAGTTCTCCATGCGTCGCCCCACACGGAAGAAAAAGCGAAACAGTTTGAAGAGTCGTTTGAAAAACTTGGAATGAACCTCACCATCCATTGGCTGGAGGGAAACAATCCGGGGGAGGTTTTGTTGCAGGCCGTCCGCGAGGGGGGACATGATGTGTTGATTGCCGGCGCGCTCGAATGCGAACCCGGAGCCGAGGCGCGCGCATTCACGGGGAGTGTCGCCCGCCGGTTTCTCACCGAGGCTCCCTGCGATCTTCTGCTTCTGCCCCGCCCAACCGATCAATCCCCCACGATTGCGAATGCGTTTTTTGCGGTGGAACCGGGTCAAAAAATCGGAGCCTTCGCGCTGGAGGCTGCTTCCATCCTTCGACTGAAAGCAGTCACTCTCGCCGTTGCACAAACCCCATTTGCCGCCGCCATCGCCGCCTCAAAAGGTGAGTTTATCAAAGATCCTGCCGAATGGGCGGACGAAATCACCGAGCTAATCGAAAATGCCGGCATCGAAGTCGAAACGCTTCACATCGATTCCAACACAGGCTTCGGACTCTGCGACGCGGTGCAGGGCTTCGGCGCGGACCTCTTAATCGTGAAGGCCTCACGTCAGGATTCCAAAATCCGCCTTCCCGCCCACATGGACTGGCTGCGTCAGGTGATCCCCACACGCCTGCTCGTCTGCTGCGAGGATTGACCGACACCAGCCACAACAATACTCACTCCGCGCTGTTACAAATAATGTCACACGTGCGACATTTTTTGTTTATGTTGCGGGTGGGCCGTAGAAGGGCCATTTTCGGGCCGGGTGACCGAGGGATTCCTGCTCAAATGCGCCCTTGTTACCGGTAGCGAGTTGCTGACTCAGCACGGCTTTTTCACCGGCAGTCAGGAAGTCGGATTCAAGCAATCTCGCGATCAGTGATTTGTCCGAGCCTGAAAGCGGAGCTGAACCATCCAAAATCCGATGGGTCATGTGCAGGGAGGAGATGACCCGATTGGTGCTCTGACGCAAGTGCCGGAGGATATCGAAGCCCTTTGGGTCGGAGTCCCCAAAATGCCAGAGCTCCGCCGCAGTCGGCGCATGGCGCAGTGTGTGAATCACCGCGTGATTGGACATTCCTCCGCGAAATCCACTGCTGAGCAACATGGTCCCACTGCGGAGTTTGGCCAACTCAAGCAACATGGTCTCATTTTCCACGGTCAGCCAGCGCGTGGCTTCTGAAACAAGGGAGCCTGACATCAGATCGGACCCGGAAACATGAACAGGCAAATCCAGAACTCCAAAATCCATGCGGCCACGAGCAGTGACGAGGACTCCGGGTCCATGAACCCAACACCCTCCGCCAGTTTCTGTGATGCCAAGATCCTCAAGGCAGGAAAGCGCCCCATCCGTGGCTTCCGTGAGAATGCGCTCCAAGCTGGCTTGGCATTTCTCGAGGCGTTTGGACTCCCCAAAAATCGCACAACTCGCGAAGCGCAAATACGACTCGCCCTGCCAGTTCAGAAGCTCCACGGCAGATTCCAGCAGGATTCTTGCCTCCTCCGTGCGACCGGAATCGTAGGGCGCAACCCGGCCTCCACTCAGGATGGTTTGCGCGGCGCTCTGACAATAGCCGACCCACTGGCTTTGATATTTTTCCGGCACGGCGGCGGATTGCATTTCAAGAAATTGATCCGTCAAGCGAATCCGAAGGGAACCCGGAGCTGCCATTTGAAATCGTTCCACAAATTTTTCTGCGCAGAAAAGCGGCAGGCGGACACGAAGGATTTCGGATGGGTTCCGCGGGGCCGGTTCCAGCACGAGCAGGCGCGCTTGATGCAACTCCTGGAGTTCTTGCTCCGCTTCGTACCGCAAGGTCCCATGCAGGCATCCGGACTCGCGGAGGAGATCGTTGTAAGGAAAGATGAGGTCTCTCTGACCCCGCCCGGTTTTGCCGGCCCGGCTGGCCGTGTAGCGCGTGATAATGGTCCGAATGACGGGGCTCATCCCCACTCCTCGGAGCGCTGGAGGGCTTCCTGACGCGTGAGCAGGGCACCAATATTTCGAATCGATTTGCGGCCATTCGAAAACGTGTCGCGCTGATGCACGGCAAGCACCTGATCGCATTCGCCGATGGCGTATGGCCAGTTGCCGCTCGACATGGAGAGGATGCCCTGCAAATCCGTGTCGCGCAAAGCGCGGATGGCGTCCGTGATGCGCTCGCCGGACATTTTGGAAAAGGCCTCATCAATGGGCACAAGCCCGATGGAGGGTTCCGTGTAGCGCTGCGGGAGGTGGCGTTTGTAGGCGCGCAGGTAGCAGGCCAGAATGGAAATATAAAATGGCGTCTGCTTTTCGCCGCCGCTGAATTTGTCGGCATGACGGTTCAGACTCTTTGGCGGAAGCTCCGGCCGCTTCGGATCGCTGACCTCCATGTCATAGCGGAAGTAACTCCGGTAATCGAGAAACGCGCGAGCCAATTTGCCTTCGGGTTCGTCCACCAGCGCTTTGAAAACCCGCTCGACCCCCTCCCGCGCCTCGGTCGCAAGCGACGCAAAAATGGAATCGCCATCCCGCGTGATCGCGCAGGCCTCCAGCACCTTGTGGTATTCCTGAAATTCCTTCGACGGATTCTCTTCCACACGGATGTGATACTGACTGTCCCCGATGGGTTTTTTGAGTTGGAAATTCAGATCCCGGATCGTGTCTTTCACGCGCCCGAGGGACTGGGTCAGTCGCGAAGCCACAGTCGTGCGGAACAATTCCTGCCAGCGTTTTTCTTCATCAAGAGCCTGTTGCTGCCTCACCGGCATGTCCTCAACCCGGATGCGACGGAGCAGCGTGGCATACGATGGATTCCATGGCGTGTCGGGATCAAAATCAGGTTCGGCCCGGAGGTCCGGGTGTTGATCCACAAGGCCCTGACGCAGCAAATGCAGGCGCTCTTCAATGTCGGGCAGACGCGATTCCAATTCGCGGTGACGGTGACCTGCCTGCGCTGCGCGGGATTCCTCGGTGGGAAAGCGAGCAGAAAGTTCGGCACGCAAAGCGTCACACCGCGCCACGTCCAAAGCCGCTGCGACATCGGTCATGATGTCCTGATACGTTTTGACGGCGCGTTCGAGTTTCCTGCGTGCATCTTCGAGCAGGCGGGCCGTCTCCGTGCGTTCGCGGGATTGCAGCCGGGCATGAAGGTCCAGGCGCTTTTGATCAAGGGAGTTCACGGCATTTTCCAATTCCGCGATGGCCGCCATGCGTTCGGTGAGTTCCGGAGTGGAGGCTTTGGTATTTCGCGCGATGAGGCCATCCCGCTCGGCTTCGAGTTCCTTGAGCCGCGAGGCCGCGCTGATGTCTCCCTCAATGTCCTCGGAATCCAGTGAATGGTCCTGCACAAATCGCTGCAAATTTTCCACACGCGAAAGCAGGGGTTCGATCCGGCCAAGCACCGCACGGCACTCGTCGGCACGTGCCGTGAGATGCGCCCGCAGGCGCTCAATGCCACGGGACCCGATGCATGGGCGCTGATCATATTGACGCGGCCGCTCGGAAAAGAGGCCTCTCTGGCGGAACCCGTCCGGCAAAATTGCGTCCGGGTGTTTTCTCAAATCGTCCAGCGTCATCACACAAACCACCGAGCCAAACAACTCATCCAAAACAGCGCGGGCCACCGGGTGGTCGGAAGCAATTTTGGTAGCGAGAGAATTTTCTAAAACCTTCGGTTTGCGCGCGAGTGAACGCTCCGGATCCACAAGGGATTCTTGAGGACTGTCATGTCCGAACTCGCGGTAAAGGGTCAGAGCCTTCGCATGATCAGTGGCATCAACCACGACGGCAAACTTGCGCGTGAGAGCCAGTTCCAAAGCGGGCCGCCACTCC
>JBGSVX010000453.1:0-5681 GCA_041752795.1 Terrimicrobiaceae bacterium | reverse complement strand
GCTTGACGTGAACCGGGGCCTGCTCGGTTTGAGGCAGGTAGTCTTTTTCCATGCCTGGCACGCTGTATTCGTAGGCACCGTGGAGGACGATTGGGGTTTTTGGGAAGTTGCCATGACCCGGAGGCGAGGGCACTGTCCACTCCAAGGTGTTTGAGTGCCATGGGTTCGCGGGGGCATCTTTGGGTTTGGCCAGGGACTTGATCATGTTCCAGACAAAGAGAAACGTCGCAAAACCAAGACCGATGGCGCCGATGGTTGAAAGCTGGTTCAACGGCTGAAGCTGACGCAGGTGTTCGTAGATGGGTGGGTCTGCTATTCGGCGCATCATTCCACCAAGCCCAAGATTGTGCATTGGGAAAAACGCCAGGTTGAAGAAAATGAATGTGACGACGAAGTGGATACGTCCGAGGGTCTCATCCATCATTCGGCCAAACATTTTTGGGAACCAGAAGTAGATGGCACCGAAGATCGCGAACAGGCTTCCGCCAAAGAGCACGTAGTGGATATGCGCGACAATAAAGTAGGTGTGGTGAACGAAGAGATCCACCGGGGTGGAGGCCATGAAAATGCCACTGAGGCCGCCGATGACAAACATCGAAACGAAAGCAAGTGCGAAGCACATGGCCGTTGTGAATTCGATTGAGCCGCGCCAGACCGTGCCCATCCAGTTGAACGTTTTGATCGCCGAAGGCACGGCGATGAACATGGTCGAAACCGAAAAGGTTGCGCTGAGGGTGAGGTTCATTCCGCTCACAAACATGTGGTGTCCCCAAACGACAAACCCAAGAAAACCGATGGCGACCATGGCCCAAACCATGGCCTTGTAACCAAAGATGGGTTTCCGTGAAAACGTGCTGATAATTTCCGACGCAAGGCCCATGGCCGGCAGAATCATGATGTAAACCTCGGGGTGGCCGAAGAACCAGAAGAGGTGCTGCCAGAGAAGAGGCTGACCGCCACCTGCCGGTTTGAAAAAGCTTGTTCCGAGGTTCAGGTCACAGAACAACATGGCCGCTGCGGCGGACAGAACCGGCACGGCGAGCACCAAGAGAATTGCTGTAATGAAAAGCGACCAAACGGTCAGTGGCATGCGAAACATTTTCATGCCCGGACAGCGCATGTTCACGATGGTCGTGATATAATTTGTTGCGCCAGCAATTGAGGACAGGCCGTTGATAAAAATTGCAATACCCCAAAGGCTTTGGCCGACCTTTGTGCCATTGTAGGCTGCCTCCGCGCTCAGAGGTGCATACGCGGTCCAACCGGTGCCCGGTGCTCCGCCAGGGGCAAAAAACGCTGCGAGAAGAACAATGCCGGACAAAACATAGAGCCAGTAGCTGAGTTCATTCAGCAATGGAAATGCCATGTCGCCCGCCCCGATTTGGAGGGGAATCAAATAATTTCCGAAGGCTCCAATCAGCAAAGGCATCACAACAAAAAACACCATGACGGTGGCATGCATGGTGACAAGCATGTTGTAGCCGCCGGGAATAATCGCGCCTTCCGAGGCAACCGTTGCAGGAAGCATCCACCCGATCAGAGGAACCGCCGTGTTTGGCCAACCGAGTTGATACCGAACGAGCAGAGCGAGTCCTCCACCGACGAACAGAAAGAAAAGTGCCGTCCAGAGATACTGGAGCCCGATCATTTTGTGATCGTAGGTCCAGAGGTATTTTCTAAAAAACCCTTCTTTGGGATGATTGGCGTGTTCGTCGTGGGGCAGGACGTCTGCGGTGGTTGCGCTCATGGATTTGGTTTTCTCAAGGATCTCAATGCAGAGGGTTTAGGCCGGCCACGCTCGGGGCAATGCCGGGAGGGCCGGCTTTGGCTTCCAAGGCCGCCTTGGATTTCTCCGCATACCATTTGTCAAATTCCTCACCGGAGACCACACGAATTGGTGCTTTCATGTTGTAATGACCCGTACCGCAGAGCTGACTGCAGGCCAACTCGAATTTCCCGGGTTTGATCACTTCGAACCAAACCCACGTGATCGTGCGACCGGGAACGGCATCCTGATACAAACGGAATTGCGGCACATAGAATGAGTGGATCACATCTCTGGCATTCAGATAAATGTGGACCGGCCGGTTGGCTGGAATGACCAATTCCATGGACGTGAAATCATCAGCGGCCGCCAAATCGGTTTTGGCGAGGCCGAACTTATTTTCCAAATTGATATTTTTGACTTCGATGGCGCCCAGCTTTCCGTCCGCTCCGGCGTAGCGCATATCCCAGCCAAATTGATAGCTGGAAATATTCACTTTGAGAGCATCTGCGGGCGGAGAAGCATGGATATCGAACCAGACCCGGTTGCTGACAATGGCCAGCACGAGAAAAATCACTGTGGGACTCGAGGTCCCGATGATTTCAAAAAAGTTGTTGCCGTGGCTGTAATGGGCTTTCACTCCGGGGCGGCGACGATACTTCACCAAATAGTAAATATAGATCGCTTGAGTGATAACAAAAACTGCAAACGTGAGCCAAAAAATCACGTTGAGAAGCACGTCGATTTGTTTGCCTCCAACCGTCACATTTTCCGGAGCCCAGTAGAGGTTTGGCACCTGATTTTCCGCCATGGCGACGGCAGGGAAAATCACAACGCAGAGCAGGAAAAATCCTTGCTTCAGAAAGACAGAAAAGTTGTTACGCATATTCATGGGAGGTTTAACCGGCCGGGGCCGGGGCCGGGGCAGGTTCGCCTGCGGGCTCTGCAGCAGGAGGAGTTGATGCTTCAACTCGCACAGCCGGGATCGCTTGCAAATCTTTTTGTGTCCATGCTTCCGTACGGGAAGCACTTTCCTCACGGATTTTTGCAACAAATTCAGGAGAAACCGGAGGAGCCGCATTTCCCCATGAGTTGCGAATATAAGTTAAAACAGCAGCGATCTGATCGTCCTTGAGCACAGCACCCCATGGAGCCATGGCGTTGTTGTAGTTTTCTCCCTTCACAACAATCGGTCCTTGCAGACCTTGAAGAACAATTTTCACCAAGTGGTTTTCTCCATGCCAGTCTTCGCCGAGCACCCATTCGCTGGCGACAAGTGGAGGGAATTGGCCCTTCACGCCGAGACCGGTTGTCTGGTGACAGACAACACAATACTGGGTGAAGACCCTCTTGCCGACAACCATTGGATCCGGAGGGCCCTTGTCCACGGCGACTCCTGCGCCATCCCATGCCACAAGATTGGAGTTAAAGACATCCGCTCTGAAGCCTCCGCTATTGCTCACAAGATACATGCCGGCCCAAAACACCAAACCAAGGGCAAACGTGATAAGCCAAAGCGAAACTGGCTCGTAACCATCGCGTGGGTCGGCCTGTTCGCGCATGATTGAGCCATGAACTTTGGCGACGTTCATGTCACTGGAAAGTTCAGCTTCGCGGAACTCTTCGGATTCTGGAATGTTGGGATCCTGAGACATCTGTTAGTTCGTAAAAATTCAGGGAGTCTGCTCCTCCGGGGCTTCTGGCAGGGCATAATCGCGCCTCAGCGATAGCAAATACGCCACAAGGGCCTTCGCTTCCTCGGTTGGCACAACTTCTTCTCCGGGACCGGGTGCATACGGGCCGACAAGACCTTGAATGGCATCTGCGCTGGGCGCTCCCTGAATCTTCCGCTTTTTGTAGAGGTAACGGAAAGCGGGCATGATTGAGCCTTTGGTCACTTCGGCTGGCTCATACAAATGACGGTGCTGCCACTCGGCGGCATATCTCAGACCCACATTGGTGAGATCCGGACCTGTGCGCATGGTGCCAAGAAACACGGGACGGGAGCGGATATAATCCCGGGCGACCGTGCGCCGGGGTCCGAGTCCCTTGGCAATATCGGTGGATAGGTAAGCAGGGCGAACCTGTTGGCTGTGACAATACAGGCAGCCATTGGCGGCGTAAACCTTCTGACCCGCATCGGCGAGGCCCGAAAGTGGCGGCGGAAGGATGTCTCCGGTTTCCTGATCGGTGATTGGCTGAAGTCGTCCGAGTGTCAGATACGGATAGACAACCAGCCCGGCCCATGCACTGGCAAAGGTCAGGAATATTCCAAGAAAGAGCAGAGGGAGACGGTTCATGCGGCGGCGGTTTCCTCCCGGGGAATGGGTTGAGCAAAGAGGGTTGGCTGGGCACGTTGTGCGCCGAGGTGCAACAACATCATCACAAAATGAACGGCAAATATCACATGCGCAGCGGTCATGAGAAGTCCTGAAACTCCGCGCACCCAGAGGAACGGCGACGCAAGGAAAAGGGAATTCATGAAATTGACCGCCGGGTCATATAGGGCCAACCCTTGAATGATTCCTCCAAGGGTCAAAGAAGCGAACATAAGCACGATGCCAATGGCCGCCAACCAGAAATGCCAGCGGATGAGGCCGGCCGAGGGCCATTCCCATCCCACGAGGCGGGGCACGATGTAATACATGGCACCAAACATGATCATGGAGAAGAAGCCGTAGAGACCAAGGTGGGAGTGCCCAATCGTGTAGTGGGTGAAATGGGTCAGCGTGTTCAGCGATGGGATGGCCATTGTGCTGCCCTGAAAACTCACCGCCGTGTAGCAAATTGCTCCGAAGACCGTGAAGCGCAGAGTTGGGCTCCACTTCAGGCCGTCAAAGTTTCCACGCATGGTCATGTGATGATTGATTGCAACCGTGATCACCGGGATAAACATCATCACACTGGCCACCACGCTGGCACTGATCATCCATGCCGGGAAGGGACCGCCGATGAGATGGTGCATGCCATTCCAACTGTAAAAGAGGGCCAACGACCAAAAGCCGAGGATGCTCAGGTAGTAGGAATGGATCGGGCGGCCGATGACCTTGGGAATCATGTAGTAGGCACTGGCGAGGCCGATGGGCGTAAACCAAAGACCCAGGACATTGTGTGCATACCACCAGTTCACCGCTCCTTGGGCTGATCCGAGGATTGGTTGCCAGATGAGAAGGATGTTCACCGTGGCGTAAAGCCATGGGAACCACAAAAACGCTGCCAACAAATACCATTGCGAGACATAGACATGACCCGGACGGCGGTATCGGAACATGATGACTCCCCAGATTCCAATAAAGGCATAGGAAACAAACAGAATCGGTGTGGCATAACCCGGGAATTCCAGCCATTCGATCGAGCGACTGTCACCGGCGAGGATGCCCAGCGTTCCGACAAGAACCCCGATATTCCAAAAAATTCCTGCAACGATCAGGAGGCTGGAATGCACAATTGGCACCCGGCACAGGCGCGCTTGAAGCCAGAGGCCAACGCCGATTCCCGCTGCAGAAGCCCATCCATAGATGACCGTATTGAGGTGGGCTGGACGCACCCGGCCGAAGGTGAGCCATGCCTCGCTGTCAAGCAGCCAGGGAATGTTCATTTTGAACGCCGCAATTAACGCGAGCAACGAACCAATCAATAACCAGAAAATGGATGATCCAAAAAACAAGAGCACGGGAATCCGGGCCGAGGCGTCGATCTCTGCCCGCTCGACTTTGTCGGCGATTGCCGCCTGGGAATTTGGACTGAAGGATTGTGCGAGCGTTGTCATGCTTTGAGTTTTGCTGGGAAGCGGTCCGTCGGCTGACCGATGGGCTCATCCTCGTCGAAAATGACCTCCGCACCTTTTTTCAAATCGCGGAATTGGTTATTTTTTGCGGCCCAATAAAAAGCAACAAGCGCCGAACCGCTCAAGAAG
>JBGSVX010000452.1:0-14503 GCA_041752795.1 Terrimicrobiaceae bacterium | reverse complement strand
GATAGCTCCAAATTTCTGCTCTCTGCCGGGAAATGCCAGATGTAGTTCATCGCGCATCAAATCATCGAGCACCAAAAAATCATGAAGCACGCTCCATGCTAATTCATTTTTTCGGAAAAGGGTTGCACCAGAGAGCAGACTGCCCCCTTGGTTAAGTCCGGTTGCGCGGGGATGCCAGATACCGGTTTGACAGACCACGGATTCGATCCAGACATCGCGGGTGCCCTTGGGAAGTGGGGCATGGCTGTGCGCCACGTCAAATCCATAATACGGAATACCTGCAATGTGGAGCGTTGCTTCGGCTTGGTCGCGCCATTCCAGATACAGGGATTCCTGCTCCATGGTCTTCGGGAGTTGAAGGAGAAACCATCGCTGATCCCAAAGTTTTCCATAATGAACCGGTAGCTTTCCAATCGGCCGCATCGGAAGATTTTTGGCCTTTTGAAAACCCACATGCTCGGGAAAAGGATCCGATGCCGCGATGGATGTGACTTCGGTTACCGGCTCCCAAACCTTGGCCCGCACCCGGTCAATGGCTTGTGGCACGCGGGCCGGAACAAGCTGAAGCAGCGTGTTTGCTGGAAAACTGAAGGGACTCAATCTCGTAGGAATCAGCGTTGAAGCTGACTATCCAGCATGCGAATGATGTGGCGGGTCTTCTCGTCGTCCTCCATGCGCTTTTTCACAAGTTTTACGGCGTGGATGACCGTGCCGTGGTCCTTGCCGCCGAATGCATCTCCAATGTCGCTGAGGGATGTTCCTGTCAACTCACGGGAGAGATACATGGCGATCTGACGTGGAAACGCAATGTTTGCGGGCCGGCGTTTGCTGGTCATATCTGCCAAACGAACATCGTAATGTTCCGCCACTTTGCGTTGAATCTGGTCGATCGTGACCGCACGTTTTGCCTGTTCTTGAAAAATATCCCGCAGGAGGTTTTCAATCACATCGCGGGTGAGTTCCCGGTCGCTGAGCGATTTGTAGGAGGCAACCCGCATGAGAGCACCTTCCAGCCGTCGAACGTTGTTTCGAATGCGGTCCGCAAGAAATTCAAAAACCCATGGTTCCAGGGCAATGTTCATTCCCTCGGCCTTTTTCTGGAGAATCGCCATGCGGGTCTCCATGTCCGGGGGCTGTAACTCCGCCGTCATGCCCCATTCAAAACGGGACACCAGACGCTGCTCGAGTTTTTCGATTTCGCTGGCGGGACGGTCACTCGAAAGCACGATCTGTTTGTGGCCATCGTGCAGGGTATTGAAGGTATGGAAAAACTCTTCTTGAGAACGTTCTTTCCCGGCCAGAAATTGGATGTCATCAATCATCAAAATGTCCGCCTGACGGTATTTCTTGCGGAATTTGACGAGGGAGCCATTTCGGATGGCATCAATAAATTCGTTTGTGAACTGCTCGCTGGAGAGATAGATCACGCGGGCGGCCTTTTGGTGGGCCAAGACGTAGTGGCCGATGGCTTGGAGAAGATGGGTTTTTCCCAGTCCGCTGCCGCCATAAACAAAAAAGGGATTGTATGTGCGCGCTGGGGCCTTTGCGACGGCCATCGCCGCGCTATGCGCAAATTGGTTGTTCGAGCCCACAACAAAAGTTTCAAACGTGTTCCGCACGTTCATGCTCGTTGATGCCGGGGCTGTGGAGCGTGAAGCCACTTTGGCGGGAGAGGATGACGCAGCCATTGGTGTGGTCTCGGAATCGTCCTCCTCTTTCCTTGCGACAAATTGAATCACGCGAGGCGATCCACACACCTTGGAAACTGACTCCGCAACCAAGGGCAGGTAATTGCTTTCAATAAAAAATTGATGGATCGGGTTCGGGACGCTCAGTTGCAAGGTCGAACCATCGTTCGAAACCATCTGCACTCCATCAAACCACCGTTGAAATCCATCACTGCTAATCCGCGCTTTGATTTCTTCCGCTGCCTGCTCCCAAATGTTCTCAATTCCAGCATCCATAGGAAGTTATACACCTGCGCCAACGGGCAGGAAACGAGGTTGAAGATTTGCAGAAATGTGGAGGGAGACGATGGAGACATCACGAAATGTCTCCGTCCCTGATGAACCATTTTCCGGTGCATCCTGTTGCTTAAATGTCATAATCTTCTAAGAATCAGTTATTTGTAAAAATTTTGAAAGTGGGGAGCCATCGGGGGGCAAAAACCCTGAGGTTTTAGATCATGCGGAGTAAATCGAGTTTGGAAATCTGCTGACACTGGGAGTCAGATGTTTGAAGGGTTTTTTCACAAGTTATTCACACGTGGCCGATCCTCGTCCGCCGCAGTGGGCAGAGTGTAGGAAGCCATGGGAATTGGCTCAAGAAAAAATCTCGAAATTATGAGAATTAAAATTCGTGGAGCGGGGGATTTTTTCTTGACGCAGGAAGATGCTTAATGAGGCTAAGTATCAGCCTTCTTGATCGATATCTCGCAAGGTTTTGCGTCCGAGCAGGATGCCTGATGCGAGGGTGAGAAGGCAGGTGATGGGATATAGCCATGCGAAGTTAATTTTTGGACGGAATGCAAGGGCCTGTTCGGGAGTGATGGCACCGAAAGCACTGAGGATGTTGTAAATATCCGGGCGAACATAGAGCACAAGGAGGAAGGAGGCGACGGCGCCGATCCAAACGCCCCGGATGTCGCGGTTCAGGGGGCTGAGAGCGAGCAGGAATGCCCCCAGCAGAGGACCATACGTGTAGGCAACCATTCCAAAAGCGAGGCTGAGGAGATTGATGTGGCCTCTGATGGCCTGGAGTCCGATGGCCATGGCAATCAATGCCAGACCCCATAGGACAACGGCCACTCTGGATTGACGGATGATTGTTTTTTGGTCGGCATTTTCAAGACCTTGTTTGGAATGAACCAAGGCGAGGGAGGTCTGGGCAAGTGCTGCCAGCGCCGAGTCCAGGCTGGAAATGGCCGCGGCAAACGCCCCGGCAAGAATCAGTCCCGTGACTCCGGGAGGAAGAACCGTGGTGATCCAAACTGGGAAGACAGAATCCGCATCCTTCTGAAAAAGGGCGGCGGCCGCCTCGCTTGGAGGATTTTGAACGTAATAAACATAGAGCCCTGCGCCCACGGCAAGCATCAGAAAGGTGACCAACAAGGAGACGCTGCTTGCGATAATCGCTTTGGATGCGTCTGAAGCGGAACGACAGCAAAACATGCGCTGGGCGTTGAGTTGGTCGGTGCCAAAGGCTGCCAGGTTTTGGAATGGCATGGCCAGAAGACCAACCCACAACGTGAATTGCACGTTCGGATCGGTGGAGAGGTCAAGCACACGGAGTTTGCCCGCACCCGCCGCAACACGCAGAAATTCCGGCAGACCACCCTGGATGTCTGCAATGAGGACAATCAGCGCCAAAATTCCCCCGCCGATAAAAACAAAAAATTGAATGACGTCTGTCCAGATCACGGTCGTCATCCCGCCCATGAGGGTCCAAACAATGGCGAAAACGCCGATGACAGCAATACATGCAGCGAAGGGAATGCCGGTGACCGTCCAAAGAATCAGTGCTGTGACAAGAAGGCGGACGCTTTGGCCGAGAATGGAACTGATAAAAAACAGGCTGGTGGTTAACACCCGTGCACCGGCACCCAGCCTGGCTTCCATGTAGTCATACGGGCTGAAAATTCCGCGGGCATAAAAAACTTTGACGAACCAAATGCCGACAATAAATCGGGCAATGATGGATCCGATGCCCCATTGCAGATAGGTGAAATCGCCTCCTGCTGCAAAAATCATGCCTGGAACGCCCACAAAGGTGATGGCGCTGATTTCCGTTGCGATGATTGAACCGGTGACCGCTGGCCATGGCAGAGATCGCCCGGCCAGAAAAAAGTCCTTCACTGTTGACTGCGAACCCCGGAGGGCGTGGCCGATCCAGGTGGTCAGCAAAAGATACCCGGCAAGAACCGCCCAGTCGATCCACAGAAATTGCGTGTGAACCCCTTCCATCAGGCAGAGAGTTTTTTGACAAGCACCTTGGAGTTCCGTCCGCTGGCCTCATATTTGGAACGCCTGGAGACGGGCAAATCCGCCGCATCCGCCGTGCGATATCCACCCTTCTGCTCCAGATAGCTATAGGCCTGCGTGGACAAAGCAAACAGGGTTTTTACGCCTTTTTCTTTTGCCAGATTTTCCACAAAGGCCATGAGCTTTTTGCCATGACCCTGATTCTCGTGGGCTTTGCTGACATGCAGGCAGGCGAGTTCTCCGGCGGACTCGGCGGGATAGAGGTGCAGGGCAACACAGGCGATCGGGGAGCGGTCAATTTCCAGCAGCCAGTAGTCTTCCAGATGTTCGAGAATTTCCGCACGGTTCCTGCGCACGAGTTCTTCATTGCGGACCGACTGACGGATCAGTGACATGACCGCTCGCACATCCTTTTTGAAAATCCGCCGGATCTGCTGATACTCATTCGAATAAATCATGGTGCCGATGCCATCATGGCTGAACACCTCGTTCAGCAGAGCTTCGTTGACCCCACCATTGAGCACATGCACCCGGGGAACCCCTTGGGTGCAGGCTCTGGCGCCATTTTCAATTTTTGAAAGCAGGCCCGGCGCGAATTCCTGTCTGCGTTTTTTGAGGAGGTCCTGTGTTTCCGGCACCGAGAGTTGGCGTGGCAACTCGGCAGAGTCTGTGAAGGCCCGTCCCGGTGCGAGGTAGAGAATTTTGGCGGCAGAGAGTTCCCCGGCAATTTCCACGGCGATGCTGTCCGAGTTGACCCGGTAGGTACGGCCTTCTCCGTCAAATCCGAGGGGAGGCACTACGGGGATGATTCCCTCATCGAGCAGGAGTTTCAAGGCTTTGACGTCCACCCGTTCGACCTTGCCCGTGTATTGCTGATCCACTCCGCTCAAAATTCCGGCGGGGTGGGCAATGAGCGCATTGATGTAGGCTGCCCGGAGATCCACGGAGGAAAGGCCCTCCATGATTTCATTGGTGAGCCGGATGGCAGCATCGATGCTCAATTGCAGGGTGGGGTGGTCGGTGAGGCCAATTCCATCCGAGTTCGTGATGTTCACTTTGCGCTCGGCGGCAAGGGCCTGGATTTGATGACTCGCTCCGTGAACGATCACCACTTTGATGCTCAACGAACGCAGAACTGCAATGTCCAAAAGCACATTGGAGAAATTTTCTGAGGCAACCACTTCGCCGTCCACGGCCACGACGAAGGTGCGTTCCCGGAAGCGGGGCACATATTGAAGAATTTCACGGAGATCGGAGACGTTCATTGCAGGCCGGAGTTATGAGAAGAGCGCGACAAAATTGCAAGCAGACGCTTGATCATGCCGCACCTTGAATTTGCTGGGACCCAAGGATGAGAGGAGTCAGGCTGCTTGTGAGGGCCTCGGGGTTTTCCAACGGGGCCAGAGCGGCACAGTTTGGTAAAAGCATCGCGGAGGCCGATGGCAGCCGCTCGGCAAGGGAAGCTCCAAATTCGAGCGTGGCAGTCGGAGCCGCCTCGGGGAGGAGGATTTGGACCCGGTGGGGCACCCTCGGGATGCGGGAGGTCAGGTCCGTGGAGACACCCCGGCGCAAAACATTGAGCATGGCGTGCCGTGCACCCGGTTGCTGCGCACACACAGCCAAATTTCTTACAACTTCCTCATCGGCTCTGTTCTGATCCGCGTATCCGAATCGCGAGAGCCAAATTCTCAGGAACGGTTCCCGCGCAATGGAAAAATCGTAAAGGAAGCTGGCGACCGGCGGGATATGGGCCGCGACTGCAAGGCGGCGGGAGGCCCATGGAGTGCCCAGACGGCCATCAATCGGCATGAACAACCCAAGCGATTTGATGCGCTCGGGATGACGCGAGGCCGTGATGAGTGCGATGCTTGCGGTGAGGCCCGAGGCAATGACAACCGGTGGCCGTCCGCCACATACTTCAATGAGAAAATCGGCCAGACTCTCCGCATAATCGGAAGCGTCCATTCGTTCCGACGGGCGCTCGGATTCTCCAAACCCAATCAGATCGGCAGCAATCACCTCCCGATCCATCACAAAACCGGGATAGACGCGCGACCACTCAAATGACGAAGCGCCGGGATACATGCCATGCAAAAATACGACCGGGTCTCCAGAGCCTGATATATGATAAATCATCTCTCCATGCGAGGTCGGTGCAAGTCGCCGGGCAAAGATAGCCGGGGACAAATCCTCCGGCAGGGGAACCCGCTGATTTCTCCGAAGCCCGTATCGGAACGCCAGAGCAAAGGCCCCTGCCAATCCGACGCCAACCCCGATTCCAAGGGCCTGCTGCTTTTTCTTGGAAAACTGGAATTTCACGTGGTCAGCGACGTCCTGATTATAGCAGAACAGTTTTCTGATCGCCTTTTGTGATTTCGCCTATCACCCGTCCCTTGGTGAGCCGGAGTGCGTCGCTCGCCGAGCTCTGAGCCACCACAAGCACCATGCCGATGCCCATATTAAAAACTTGGAACATTTCAGAGGCATCGACCCGGCCGCCGCGCTCAATAATTTTGAACAAAGCGGGAACTTTCCAGGAATCTTTGCGTATTGCGGCCTGGCATCCGGGCGGAAGGACGCGAGGGAGGTTGTCAATCAATCCGCCGCCTGTGATGTGCGCTGCAGCCCGAAGCATACCTTTGGGGAGCGAAGCCAGCAGGGGCTGATAGTTGATGTGGACCCGCAGCAACTCTTCGCCAATGGTGAGTTTGAGTTCAGGGAGCCGGGATTCGGGTTTGAGGCCCATGGTTTCAAAAAGCACTTTCCTTGCCAACGAGTATCCATTCGTGTGAAGGCCGCTGGACGGCAGGCCGATGAGAACATCGCCCACTTTGATTTTCGACCCATCGAGGATTTTTGGGCGGTCCACAATTCCGACAATCGTTCCCGCGAGGTCATATTCGCCTGCGCGATACATGCCGGGCATCTGGGCGGTTTCTCCGCCAATCAAGGCACACCCACCGGCTTTGCAGCCTTTTGTGAAGCCTTTCAGGATGGCTGTAAAGACCTTGGGATCGAGTTCTCCCGAAGCGAGATAATCGAGAAAAAACAGTGGCTTGGCACCGGTCACGGCGATGTCATTAATGCAGTGATTCACAAGGTCCTGACCCACGGTGTCATGACGCCCCGTTGCGAAGGCCACCTTGAGTTTTGTGCCGACTCCGTCTGTGCTGGCGACCATCACCGGCTCTTTCATTCCACGGAAATCCGGTCGGAACAAACCTCCGAACCCACCAATTTTTGCAATCACTTCCGGTCCATGCGTGGAGCGGACCATGGCTTGAATGCCACTTTTGACCTCGTTGCCAAGGTCCACATCGACTCCGGCGCTGGCATAGGCTTTTTTCTTCTTAATCATAAAGGCAGGCGGTCTTCGCGATCGATCAGTTGGGCCCGTCCGGCACGGTTTTCCATGATCAGTTTATCGAATTGGGAATTGTAGGGAACCGGATAGTCGCCGGTGAAGCAGGCGGTGCAAAACTCATTGGCGTTCCGGCGCGTGGAGCGAATCATTCCGGCCGGATCCAGATACCCGAGCGAGTCTGCACCAAGGTATTTGCGGATTTCGTCCGGGGTGCACTGGTTTGCCAGCAATTTGTCGGGGTCTGGAAAATCAATCCCGTAGTAGCATGCAAACTTGTGCGGTGGGCAACTGATTCGCATGTGAACTTCGCGGGCACCCGCTTCGCGGAGGTTGACCACCCGGGCCCGGGCGGTCGTTCCCCGCACAATGGAATCATCGACAACGACCACGCTTTTGCCTTTCACGGCTTCGCCGATGAGGTTCAGCTTGACCCGCACATTGAAATCTCGGATCCGCTGGGTTGGTTGAATGAAGGTGCGTCCAATGTAGTGATTTCGCACGAAGGCTGGATAATACGTGATTCCCAACTCCTCCGAAAACCCGAGGGCGGCATACACGCCCGAATCCGGGACAGGAACCACAAGGTCCGCATCCGCAGGAAAGCTGCGGGCCAACTCGCGCCCCATCTCCACCCGAACGGCACCCACATTGGTTCCGGAGATAATCGAATCCGGGCGAGCAAAATACACATATTCAAAAATGCAGAAGGCACTGCGGGCCGATTTGAACGGCCATTCGCTGCGTAGGCCGGAGTTGTCAATGATGACAACTTCCCCCGGCTCGACATCACGCAGGTATTGGGCCTGGATCAAATCAAAAGCGCAGCTCTCGCTGGCCAGCACATATGCACCATCTTTTTTCCCGATGCAAAGCGGGCGGAACCCGTGGGGGTCGCGGAATCCAATAATTTCGCGTTCACCCATGAGCACCACGGAAAATGCTCCCTCGAGGCGCCTCAGCACGGCAAGCACCCCCGCAGATTCCCGTGGCTGGGCCAGAAGATGCAGCACAATCTCGCTGTCTACCGTCGTCTGAAAAATGGATCCCTTGGCTTCGAGCTCCGCCCGCAGCTCGGCGGCATTCACGAGATTGCCATTGTGTGCAATGGCAATTTGCCCGCGGGCTGTGTCCACCACGAAGGGCTGCGCATTACGCCGGGTGCTTGAGCCGGTTGTGGAATACCGGACATGACCGATTGCGCGGGTTCCCACGAGGGTTTCGAGGTCGTTTTGAGCAAAAACCTGGGACACCAATCCCATGCCTTTGTGTGTAGCGAAGGGGCTGTCCGAACCTTTGGCGGAGACAATCCCGGCACTTTCCTGACCACGATGCTGCAAAGCGAACAGACCGTAATAAGTGAGCATCGCAGCATCGGGATGCCCGAACACCGCAAAGACCCCGCACTCATGCGTGGGTTTGTGTTTTTCTGAAGCGATCGAAATCATGGTTTAAATGTGTCTCCCCGGCCGGTCAGCCACGATTTTTCAGCACTCTTGAACAACTTGTCCAGAGAGTCCTTGCTGGTCAGGCGATATTCGATCGTGTGCGCATGCGTCGCCACCGGATAAGATTTCAAAACTTTTCGCCAAATCTCATCTCCCACCACGCGGCCTGCTGCCTCCTCCGCTTTTTCCTGGAGGAGGTTCACGGCACTCTGACCCACCCCTCCCGGCATTTGCGGAGTGTTGGGTTCAAGATAATAAAATCGCGCGATTTCGGAGCCTTCAGTCGCGATGGTCACTTCGCTGACCTTGGCTGCGCCTTCCACAATGTATTCGTGCTGACTGATTGATGTGATTTTTGTGAGGCTTACCAGATACGTGCCGGCTGGCATATCTGCTTTCCAAATGCCACCCCGCATGGGGGGAGTCGGAGTGGGCTCTGCGTCCTGGGCGGAGAGCGGCTTGGGAAAAACCAGAATCATGGCGGCAGTTGCCGCAAGGAGAGTAGCAGGTAGTGGGTTTATTGAAGCCATTGCGAATCAAAGACAATTTCAGATTGTGAGACAGAAACAAGCTTCCAACTCCATGGTTTCCAATTTTCCTTGCGCCACAAAAACACGAAGTCCTCGGTCAACTCGCCAGCCCTTGAAAAAATCAGTTCGCCAACGCCTGTGCCACGACCGGAAAAATTCAGTTTTCCGCGCCAATTGCCTGAGTCCCCACCGGCCTCCGTGTGGCCGGTTCCTGTGATTTCCAGCGTGAGAAAAAATTGACCGAACTCGCGGCAGGAGGCCATGGCCTGTGGTTTGTTTTGCCCCCACTGATCCCGGTAAGAATCTGAGACCATGCGCTCCACCCGCTTCCAATCTTTGTTTCCCGCCAACCGGAAGAGGGTTTGCATGTTCTTGTTGACCTGATTTTCTGCGCTCCAACTTGAAAGCAGGAGGCCAATTCCCAAGGCAATCGCCAAAAGGACCGCCAGCATGGCGACCCGTTTCATGAAAATCATCAACAGGACGGCAAGCTGGTTAAATTGAACTGCCAATGATTTTTTTGAGGCGGAGCATGCCCCGGCGGATACGGGCTTTGACCGTTCCCAAGGGCTCATCAAGTCGTGCCGCAATTTCCTGCTGGGTAAGCCCCGAAAAATATGCCATCTCGATGGCTTCGCGCTGATCTTTGCTCAACTTGAGGACTGCCGATCTCAGGATTTTCCCCTTCTCGGAGGAATCCAAATCTTCGAATGGCTCGCGAACAGCCATGCGATCATCAGCCCCATATTCGTTTTGCACATCATCATGCAGACGATGACGCCGCTGCTGGGAACGAATCCGATCAATGGATTTGTTCCGGGTCATGGTAATTGCCCACGTGAGCGGTTTTCCGCGGGCGGGGTCATACATCGGAGCTTTTTCCCAAATCATGAACATCACGTCCTGGGCCACATCCTGCGCATCGGTGTCATTCGACAAGACCCGAAGCGCCGTGGAATAGATGAGCCCGGAGAATCGATGATAAAATTCTTCGAAACTGGCGCGGTCGCCCATTCCAATTTTACGAATCAACTCTTCCACCGCTGCTGTTTCTATCTCCTCCATGAGAAAATCTTATTCCAGATGCCCTGATTTGTCACGCGGGGGTTTTTTTCGGCTTTGGCGAATCTCAAAAAAACAACAGGGCTGCCAAAGATTTTCCCGAGGAAAGTCCAAAAAATGTCGCAGGTCTGACAATTTTTGTAACAAACATTTTATTGGGCGTGGATGGTTCTCCGCGGATTTTTGGCTGTGGAGCTGACAAATTATTGGAAATCCGCCCTTCAAGGAGACATCGTGGCGGTTACTTCATGATACGCAGGTTCCTTGTCATTTGGCTGTTTCATAATTTTTATCTCGGTGCGGCTGACTGGAAGCCGGCCGTGCCAGGATGGGAATACTCGTTCCCTGGAGACCACGGCAACCACGACGGCTTCAAAACGGAGTGGTGGTATTTCACGGGAAACCTTCAGGACGCCACGGGCCGGGAGTTCGGATACCAGCTCACGTTTTTTCGTCAGGGAATCATCCCCCCCGGCAAACATCCGGAAGCGTCCTCACAATTTTTGTCACGCGATATTTATTTTGCCCACTTTGCGGTTTCGGAAATTTCGGATGGTCGATTTCATTTTGCCCAACGATTGTCCCGTGGGGCATTTGGTGAGGCCGGATTGGGAGATAAATACCGCCTCGCATGGATCAAAGGCTGGGAGTGTGAACTGATCGGGGAACACAATTTCCGAATCTCCGCCAAAGATGGTAAACACGCCATCGACCTGAAACTCCAACCCGGGAAGGAGCCCGTGATTCATGGGACGGATGGAATCAGCCGCAAAGGGGAGGGGGAGGGCCGGGCCTCCCATTATTATTCGCTCACCCGCCTGAAAACCTCGGGGGTGGTCACCACTCCGGACGGTTCGTTTGACGTCACGGGCTCCAGTTGGTTCGACCACGAATGGGCCACAAATCAATTGGCACCGCATCAAACCGGATGGGACTGGTTCAGCCTCCACTTTGAAGACGGCTCTGACCTCATGATTTTTCAAATTCGGACCAAGGATGGAGGGCGGGATATCCACTCTGGCGGAACATTTATTGGCGCTGACGGAAAAATAACCGCCATCACAAATGATATGTTCGATCTCACGCCGGGCACACTCTGGAAAAGCCCGTCATCGAAAGGCGAATACCCGGTCACATGGAGTCTCAAGATTCCCTCGCT
Source organism: Terrimicrobiaceae bacterium (assembly GCA_041752795.1). Lineage (GTDB taxonomy): Bacteria > Verrucomicrobiota > Verrucomicrobiia > Chthoniobacterales > Terrimicrobiaceae > JAJTZA01. The sequence goes on along the minus strand of JBGSVX010000452.1, from coordinate 2,963 downwards.
GGACATGAATCTGAATATCTCCGCCGCACAAAAAAATCAGGAACTCCTGCTTTCGCCGATCTCCTATTGGGAAGGCGCTATTCGCGCGGAAGGGATCAGTCGCCAGAAATCCATCTCGGGCAAGGGATACCTGGAAATGACCGGCTATGGGAGCCCGATTGTGGGCATGCAGGCCTCTCCGTAATCAAGGGGGCTTGCAGGACACCCAAGTCGGATTTACAAAGTCCTCATGGAAATTCCCGATCCCGGCCTTGAGGTGCGCACCTATTTTGTGCGAGAAAAAAATGCCCTCGTGGCCCGCGCAGATTTTGGTGAGATGTACGCAGATCTGGTTTTGCATGAGGTGGACAGCGGCATTTCCCATGCCCCGGCCTATGAAGACCTGCTTCGGGATGCCCTTGCGACCATGACCCTTCACTGCGCCGCGCGGCCCCGGTCGGAACATTGGGCATGGACGATTCATACTCAAGAGCCTCTGGCCAATGTTTTTGTCACGGGAGATTCTTCCGTCGGGTCCGTGGTCGGAACGGTCTATTCCGAGGATGTCAAAAACTCAGGCAAAAATTTGCTGTATGCCCAGTGCCTGGAAAAAGGCGGCGAGAAGGACCGCCTGAGTATTGTGGAGTTTCATGGAAATGACCTCCTCAAGGCCGCCGAAACATTTTACACCCAAAGCGAACAGCGGCCTGCCCGACTGTTCCGTCATGGCCCCGAAGACATCGTCATGATTGTCGCCCAACCGGACTGCGACACGGATTGGCTGGACTCGCTGAATGAGGACCTTGTCCGGCGATTGGATCAGGACGTGACGCTCTCCCTCCTCGAAACCCGCCACTATCGCTTCTTCTGCGGTTGCAGCCAGGACCGAATGATGGATGTGCTCCTGCCCGTGATGCGAACAAACCCCACCGGACTCTTCGGAGAGGATGCCACCATCCGCATGCGATGCCCCCGCTGTGGCAAACGCCACCTCATCACCAAAGAAAACATGGAAGCCAGAGTCGCTGAAAGGTTGAAGGAGTAAAATGCGATTTTCCCAAAAGTCAGCGGGCTTAAAACTTAATACTTAATTCTTAAAACTTAATACTCACATGTCAGAAGATCGAATTCCCGTCACCATCCTCACCGGCTTTCTTGGAGCCGGCAAAACCACGCTGCTCAACCGCATCCTTGCTGACCGACACGGGCATCGCATCGCGGTGATTGAAAATGAATTTGGGGAAATTGGCATTGACCATGAACTCGTGATTTCCACGGATGAAGAAATCTTTGAGATGAACAATGGCTGCATTTGCTGCACGGTTCGCGGGGATTTGATCAGAATCCTCGGAAACCTGATCAAGCGGAGGGACAAGTTTGATCACATCCTCATTGAAACCACGGGTCTCGCCGATCCGGGTCCGGTGGTTCAGACATTTCTTGCGGATGATGAAATGAAATCCGCTCTGCACCTCAATGGGGTGGTGACCCTTGTGGACGCCAAACACGTGCTTGCAAGGCTGGAGGACAGTGAGGAGGCCCGCGAGCAGATCGCTTTTGCGGACCTGATCCTTCTGAACAAAACCGATTTGGTTTCTGAGCAAGAACTGGATTCCGTGGAAGGACGCGTCCGCGAAATTAACGCTTTCGCAACGCTCACCCGCACAAAGCAGGCCGATCTCCCGATTGACAAAGTGCTTGGTCTCGGCGGCTTCGATCTGGGGCGGGTCCCGGAAATTCCCGAGGACCATGATCATCATCATCATCACCACCATGATGAGGAAATCAGCAGCGTGGGCATCGAGCGGGTGGGGGATTGTGATCCGGAAAAATTGAACGCCTGGCTCTCCATACTCCTTCGCGAAAAAGGCGTCGACATTTTTCGAATGAAGGGCGTCTTTGCTGTGGGCAGCAATCCCAATCGCGTGATTTTTCAGGGCGTGCATATGATTATTGATGTTGCAGAGGGCGAAGCCTGGGGAACTGCCACCCGCAAAAACCGGTTGGTCTTCATTGGTCGAAACCTTGATCGCGAAGCTCTCAATCAAGGCTTCTACTCCTGCCTGAAATCCCCACGATGAATCTCACGGAAATCTGGCACGCGAATGTGGAAGATCATGTTCTTGCTCTCGCATGGTCCGAGGATTCCCAATTTCTTGCCGCGATCCCCACAGCGGATCGAATTGTCGTCCATGCCAGAGAAGGAAATCCCGTCGCCGTCCTTCCAGGTGACCCCGCTGGAAATGGCATTCCGTCATGGAACGGCCAAGTCCTTGCAACCTGCGGCTTGAGCGGTCGAGTGCGTTTGCATTCTCTCAGTTCCCCACAGAAAGACCCTCAAATCTTCTCGCCTGCACGTGGAATCATCACCAAAACGGCATGGAGTCCGGACAAACAATTCCTTGCCTTCTCCCAAGGCCCGAGTCTTCACCTTCTCGGAAAGGATGGCTCGATCTCGAATGCGTTCCCGGCCAAGGGGGTCAGCGATTTTGTTTGGAACCCGGCCGCCCCCTCAGAAATCGCCACCGCAGGCGCTGGAGGTGCCTCGATGTGGCGAGTTGGGGAAAATGAACCGTTCTCCCGCTTTGAATGGGGCGGAGCAAGTGTCGCAATCACTTGGAGCCCCAACGCGCGCTGGCTTGCCACCGCAGACCAAACCCCCAGCATCCACCTCTACGATTTCTCACGCAACGAACCCCTCCACATCCAAGGCTACCCCACCAAAGTGCGTTGCCTCGACTTTTCTGCAAACTCCGAACGCCTTGCCACCGCCTGCGGAGAAACTCTCACCGTCTGGACCTGCACCGGCGAACGAGGCCCCGAAGGCTCCACCCCCCACCAACCCGATCTTCATTCCGCCGAAGTTTTTGCGCTCGCATTTCACCCAACCCAAAATCTCCTGGCATCCGCTGACGAAAGTGGCCGGCTCGTCCTCTCAACCAACGGAAACCCCCTCGCTGCCCTGGATGCCGACCATCCCCTCT
>JBGSVX010000451.1:0-4133 GCA_041752795.1 Terrimicrobiaceae bacterium | reverse complement strand
ATCATTGGCTGGAAGCCAATGCCACGTGGCATCGGCATCCGGCCGATGTTGTGAGACCATTCATTTTGCAGAGGCGGTAGAATCAGGCAATCATTCGGGTGGGCGTGGTTTCTGGGTAAATTGGCACGCCATCGCGGGCGACCTTCTCCATCAGCTGGGCATTATGCCCGCGTTCGATGCCGAGGACATCGAATTCATAGATGATGGTGGCTTCGCCTAACTTGGCAGGCAGTTCAGATTTTTACGACGATTTGGAGAATCCCACGGAATCCATGACCCATGCCGAATAGGCTTTGTCCGAGGTGTCGGGGCTCCATGCGAGAATTTCCGGGGTCTCGTAAGGATGGAGATCCTTCAGACGGGCGATCAGCGCGGTTGATTGGGCGGCGGAGGTTTTTAAAAGGACAATGACCTCGCGGGTATCTTCGATGGCATTTTTCCAGCGGTAGATTGACCGTACGCCGGGGATCAGATTTCCGCAGGCGGCAAGGCGTTCCTCCACAAGTTTGGTGACCGCTTCTGCGGCAGAGTCTTCATCCGCGAAGGTTGTGAGAATCAGCGAAAGCGTCTCAGGCATGAACGGCGACGGCTTGTGCGGTGGAATCCTTCTCAAGCAAAGGAGCGACCTTGCGCACGATCCATCCGCCTCCGATGGTGAGGTCATTCTGATAAAACACGGCGGCCTGACCCGGGGTGATCGAGCGCTGGGGTTCGTGGAGTTCCACGCGGGCACGTCCGCCCGGAAGAGGAAAAATTCTCGCGGCGGCTCCGGGATGCGCGTAACGAATTTTGATTGTGACTTCGATGGGCTCGGCAGGCTCTCCATTGATCCAATTTACGCGATCTATTTCGAAGTCCGAACGCAGGAGTTCGTCTTCTCCTCCAACAATCACGCGGGAGGTCGTGGAGTCGATATCGACGACATACATGGGTTTTGGCGATCCGCCGGGCAGGCCTTTTCTCTGACCGATGGTGAACATCTCGATGCCTTCATGCTCGGCAAGGAAGTTGCCGGAGGTGTCATAGATCCCGCCCCGATGAAATTCCTTTTCCCCGAGGTGCGATTTCAGGAAGGCTTTGTAATCATTGCCTGGGACAAAACAAATTTCCTGGCTGTCCGCTTTGTCTGCGACGCGAAGTCCGAGTTCGCGCGCAATGGCGCGGATTTCGGGTTTGGTCATTCCCCCGAGTGGCGTGAGTGCGCGCCGGAGTTGTTCCTGTTTGAGACTGAAAAGAAAATACGACTGATCCTTGCGTTCATCGCGGCCTTTGCGGAGAAGGGTTTTGTCCTCGAGGTGCTCGATGATGGCATAGTGACCGGTGGCAATAAACTCCGCGCCGAGGGCTCTGGCTTTTTCCCAAAGACTTCCAAATTTGAGACGTTCATTGCACATCACACAGGGATTCGGAGTGCGTCCGGCCTGATACTCCTCGGCAAAATACCCAATCACAATTTTTTCGAATTGATCCGCCTCGTCCACGACATAGTGGGGAATGCCTAGCTTGTGGGCCACGCCACGTGCATCCGCAATCGCCGAGGGACCACAACACTTGTCCTCGGCGCGGGTGATGCAGTCCTGAGGCCACACTTTCATGGTCACCCCGATCACATCATAGCCCTGCTGTTTGAGGATGTGGCCGGTCACGCTGGAGTCCACGCCCCCGCTCATCCCCAACAACACCCGTTTTCCTGTTTCGTTCATCCGCCGACTATATCGTGTTCCCGCAATTTGCGCAAAGACTCTGAAAGGGATCGAAAGGAAAACCGGAAAGCGAGGTTGCTGAAAACAGTAACCTGTAAACCTGCGCGGTTTTTCCTTAAAACTTAATTCTTAAAACTCTCATCCTTTTTGGATCGAGCGGGCCGGGTTTCCTGCGACCGTGTCGCCCGGGGCGACATCATGCACGACGACCGATCCCGCGCCGATCCGTGCCCCGTCCCCAACCGTGATCCGGCCGATGATCACCGCATTGGAGCCAATATCGACATTGTCTCCAATCACAGGCACATCATCTGCACCAACCCGGTTTCCGATGGTGGTGCAATGTCGCAGAGTCACATTTTTTCCGATGATCGATTTTTCGTGAATCACAAGTGCCGTCCCATGAAACAAGCGGAGGCCGGGACCGATCGTTGCTTTGTAGCTGAGTTCCATGCCGAGTTCCCATTCCACAATCAGAGAATAGGCGGCAAGGTGTGGCCATCCGAGACACCGCAGCGGGCTGGGAAGACGGTGACAGGCTTGCGCCATGCGAAACATGGCCAACACGAAACAACTCCGGAGGTTTCCCCGGTTTGCGGACCAGTCTTGAAAGATGCCCTTGCTCATCTAACCTCGCGGACAATGGATGTTTCGTTTTTCATGCCGGAAAAGTATCTCCCGGATCCCGCCCGGCGGGAAGCCTGGAAATCTGGCGCTCCGATTCAACTTGAACAGGCCGGCAAGGGAGCCTCCGTGCAAAGCTGGATTTTTCAAACATGGCTGCATGTGCAACGGGCGGGCTTGCCCGCAAAACTCGTGCATGAGATGCCGGACCAAGGAATTGTCATTGCGCTCACCGGAAATCTTGCTCCGGCATTTCGCCCGAAGGATTCTGTTTTTCTTGTGGGAGTGGTTGCAGACGGACTGCCCCATGCCGGAGCATGTTTGCAAATTCTTCAGAATGCCGCCCATGCAAAACGTCTGGCCGGTACGGTTTACATGCCTCATTGGACGCAACCCAATCTCCTGGGCCGCGATTCCCTGCGGGGAGACCGCTTTGAAGAAATCAGATTTTTTGGAGATGAGCCCAACCTCTGCGAAGAACTCCGGGAAATGTCCTTCCGCAGTACATTGGAGAGCAAAACCGGAATCCGATTGCTCACGACCCCGGCAACCGCCTGGCACGATTTTCGCTCGACGGATTGTGCTTTTGCCATTCGGAGCTTTGACAGGAAACGCCATGACCACAAACCTCCAACAAAAATGCTTAATGCGTGGTTGGCTGGCGTGCCATTTCTTGGAGGATCGGAATCGGCATACTCCTCCGAAGGAAGGGACGGCTTCAATTACCTCTCCTGTTCTTCAAAATCCGAATTCCTTGAAAATCTGAAACGCCTGAAAGCCGATCCGGATTTTCGCCGGAAGCTTGTGCATGCCGGAACGAATGACTCCCTGCGACATACTCAGGAAGCTCAAACTCAACGCTGGATTTCATTGATTGTGGACGAGATTCCGGCCCGCTGGAAATCACGGCAAAAAAAAAGCGCCGTGAATCGACGCTTGGAAAACTTGTGGAGGAGGATGCGGTTGATGATTGACCGGCGGTTGATGGACTAGAAATACCGATCTTTGAGCCAGTAGGCAGTCCTTTTGAAATCCAAGGAAAAAGCCCTGCAAACGTCGAAAATTGAAAGGAGGCCTCCGACCGCCCCTGCAGACTTTAACCGGTGGATGGCCGCCTCACTCTTCAAGGCCCGACTCCGCCCCTTGAGCTTTCGATGATAAAACTTCCAGAAGGCAGCATGTGTTTTTTTGGAAATGCCTGAGCGGAAGGCAGACATTGCACGAAGTTCTTCGCGTCCGGGCAATTCTCCAAAAACCCTGGCAGCCTCCCGTTTCGAGATATGGTCCGCCTCGGCAAAGGCGGTGGATTTTCCGGTTTTCGAGAGCGATGTCGTCAAATGCCGGTAAGCCACAAGGCGTTCCGGCAAATTGGCCGATGGATGTTTGGCGCTGATCCGTGTCCAGAGGTCATAGTCTTGCGCGATCCGAAACGACTCGTCGTATCCACCAAAGGTGTCGCGAATGATCTCCGTCTTGACCAATACCGAGGTATGAACAAACGGATTCAAAAATGGGGACCACCAGGAAATGGCCTCGGCAGAGCGAGGCGCATCAAGCAGTCCGATCCGCTTGTCATTTTCGTCAATCATGCGCCCGTTGGTGCCCACCAAAACCAAATGGTCATTCGCCGTGACCCGTTCATATTGGCGCATTAACCGCATTGGATGGGACAAATCGTCCGCATCCTGCCGCGCAATCCATTTCCCCCTCGCTTCACGAAGTCCCTGATTCAGACAGGGCGTCTGGCCTTTGTTGGTTTCATTTGGAGCGTACCGGATTCGCGGGTCGGCCTCCGCCCACCGTTTG
>JBGSVX010000450.1:0-6846 GCA_041752795.1 Terrimicrobiaceae bacterium | reverse complement strand
AACCCGCCTTATTCCAATCGCGATGCTTCTCAGCCCGTCACTGCTCCGGGCGGGTGAATCCGACCTTGCCCTGCCGACCGACCGATCGGCGGTTTTCCAGCTTCCCGGTTTTGCGCTTCCGAGCGAGATGATCCTCTGGATTGGGATCGGCGTGGCATTGCTCGGGATGCTTTTTGGCTGGGCGGAATGCCGGAGCCTGCGGAAGCTGCCCGCGCACAAGAGCATGCTGGATGTTTCCACCCTGATCTACGGGACGTGCAAGACCTACCTCCTCCAGCAGGGCCGCCTGCTCCTGATACTGGAGGTGTTCATCGGGGCGACGATGGTCTACTACTTCGGCTTCCTGAAACATATGGCGCCAGCCACCGTGGCGCTGATCATCTTTTGGTCGCTCGTCGGCATCGGCGGCTCTTTTGCCGTCGCCTGGTTCGGCATGCTGATCAACAACATCGCGAACAGTCGCATGGCTTTTGCCGCGCTTCGGGGACGGGCACTGCCGGTCTCCGAAATCCCGACCCGCTCGGGCATGAGCATCGGCGTGCTCCTGATCAGCACAGAATTGCTGCTGATGATTGCCATCCTTCTCTTTGTTCCTCCAGCTCTTGCCGGAGCGTGCTTCATCGGCTTCGCGATTGGTGAATCCCTCGGCGCGAGCGTGCTGAGAATCTGCGGCGGTATCTTCACCAAAATCGCCGACATCGGCAGCGACCTCATGAAGATCGTTTTCAAGATCAAAGAGGACGACGCGCGGAATCCGGGCGTGATTGCCGACTGCGCAGGCGACAATGCCGGCGACAGCGTCGGCCCAACAGCCGACGGCTTTGAAACCTATGGCGTTACGGGCGTGGCTCTGATCACTTTCATCCTTCTCGCCGTTCTGCCGCAGTATATGTGGACGTTCATCGTGTGGATTTTCGCGATGCGCATCGTGATGATCCCGACCTCAATCCTCTCCTGGAAAATCAACACGTGGATCACGAAAGGCGTCTTCGGCAAACACAGTCATTTTGATTTCGAGCATCCGCTCACGATCCTCGTCTGGCTGACCTCGCTGATGTGCGTGGGCGTGAGCTACATCGTGAGCTATTTCATGCTGGCACCGCAATTCCCGACCCTCTGGTGGAAACTTTCGACGATCATCAGTTGCGGCACGCTCGCTGCGGCAATCATCCCCGAACTGACCCGTGTGTTCACGAGCACGCGGAGCGCACATTGCCACGAAGTCGTCAATGCGACCACCGAAGGCGGTGCCGGACTCACAATTCTATCCGGCTTGGTGGCCGGCAACTTTTCGTGCTTCTGGAAGGGACTGACACTCGCGACACTCATGCTGATCGCCTATCTCACAAGTCTCTCCACCCTCGGCGACTACATGGCGTATCCCGCCGTCTTTGCCTTCGGACTTGTGGCCTTCGGAATGCTCGGTATGGGGCCGGTGACGATTGCCGTGGACAGCTACGGGCCTGTTGCTGACAACGCCCAGTCGGTCTTCGAGCTTTCGACAATTGAGCAAATCCCGGGCATCGGCGCCGAGGTTAAACGCGACTTTGGGTTCACCCCGGATTTTGAAGTGGGCAAGCTCCTGCTCGAGGACAACGACGGGGCCGGCAACACGTTCAAAGCCACCGCCAAGCCGGTGCTGATCGGGACGGCGGTCGTTGGAGCGACCACGATGATCTTCTCTTTGATCCTCATGCTCAAAAACCACTTCGGATGGACCGATCTTTCGAACCTCAGCATCGTTGATCCGCGGATCATCCTCGGACTGATGATGGGCGGAGCGGTCGTCTATTGGTTCGCGGGGGCCTCGCGCCAGGCGGTTACCACCGGTGCCTACCGCGCAGTCGATTACATCAAGCGCAACATCAAACTCGGCAACTCGGACCGGGCATCCGCCGAGGACAGCAACGAGGTCGTCAAAATCTGCACGAAGTATGCCCAGCACGGCATGGTCAACATCTTTGCAGTCGTCTTCTCGCTGACCCTCGCGTTTGCATGCTTCGACCCGATCTTTTTTGTTGGCTACCTGATCTCGATAGCGATGTTTGGACTCTATATGGCGATCAACATGGCAAACGCCGGCGGATGCTGGGACAACGCAAAAAAGATCGTGGAGGTCGAGCTGAAGCAAAAAGGCAGTGCTCTTCACGTTGCGACCGTGATCGGCGACATTGTCGGCAATCCGTTCAAGGACACCTCGTCGGTGGCCCTGAATCCCATCATCAAGTTCACCACCCTTTTCGGAATCCTTGCCGTGGAAATCGCAGTGAATGCCCCGGCGGGCATCGCGCCAAAGATCGGGGGCGTCTTCCTTGCAATCGGCCTGTTCTTCGTTCTCCGCTCGTTCTACGGGATGCGAATCTCCACCCTGCATCCGCAGGCCCACATTGACCTCAACCAAAAGCGTGATGCCGATGCGGCAGCGGCAGAAGCGGCCAGCAGCGCAGCCTGAGCCAACGCTCGCTCGCGGTGGTTTTGCTCCCCATTTCTCCTGCCCGGTCCTGACAACCAGGACCACCCACCGGAGACGGAATGCAATGGGCAATCCGCGCCCGCCGAGGCTGCGCGCCAGCGTTGCGGGCGGGCCATGGAAAACAGGGCTCCTTTGGAGGGCCTTGATTGTCAGGACCGCCCAATCCGCTGCCAATGCCCGAACGGCATTGTGCTTGGGGGAAATCAAATGTCTGCGAAAACCACTGGATTATCCCTGTGAGATTTGTAGAGTCATCGGTTCCATGACCGCTGACCACCATTTGAACGCACAATGAGCGAAATTACCGACCTGCGTTCGCGCATTGATTCTATTGACACGGATTTGGTGCGTTTGCTGAATGAGCGAGCATCCATTGCCAAGGAGATTGGTGCCTTCAAACACCGTGAGGGGCTGCCGATTTATTCCCCTGAACGGGAGGAACACGTGCTTCGAGCCTTGGTGGAAAAAAGTCCCGGGCCACTCAGTGCCGACTCCATTCGGGCCATCTATCGTGAGATCATGTCTGCGTCACTCGCCTTGGAAAAAGACATTTGCATTGCGTGCCTTGGCCCATCGGGAAGCACGACGCATCAGGCTGCGCGCGACAAATTTGGTTCCAGTGTGCGGTATATGGTCGTCCCCGATGTGGAGTCCGTTTTCAAAGCCGTGGCGACAAGTGAGGCTGACTGTGGGGTTGTTCCCATTGATGAGGCGGAACATGGCATTATGAGTGCGACGCTTGATTGTCTTGCGGCGAGCGATATCACGATCTGTGCGCAGATTGTGATTCCAGGAGAATCTGGAGATGAGTCCCGCACCGTCGCACGACTCTTTGTGCTGGGAAAATCCGCAAACTCGGCCTCGGGTCATGACTCCACGATGTTGATGCTTCGCATTGAGGACAAGCCCGGCGCTCTGGTTCAGGCTCTGGAGCCCTTCAAGGAACACGAGATCAACCTGAATCATTTTGCCAGTCGTCCGGCATCCAAGGGCAGCACCGACATCTTTTTCTTTGTTGAGGCCGAAGGTCACAGCCGGGATTTGCAGGTTTCCGATGTGTTCCGCGATCTCTCTATGAAATGCCGTGCGGTGAAAATGCTTGGCAGTTATCCGAGACAGAGTCCCGCTGATTAGAGAGAAGTGGGGGTGAGGCCGGGGGTCAGGCTTTCCAGACCTTTAGCTCTGATGGGGGAGTATGGGAACTGGTGATTTTTATCTGGGCTTCGCATCGGCCACCGCGATCGACGACGAGTCCTCGCGCTTCGAGGGATCCTTGAAGGAGTCCGTGTTTTCGAACATGGACCGTGCCGGAGCAAAAGACCTGACCGCTCAGCGATCCATGGATTTCCAAGCTGCCGGTTTTTAATGGAAAGCCCATGTCGATGGTGGCTTTGGGGCCGATGATCGTGCTGCTGGCCGTGGCTCGGAAAGAGAGTTTGCCGGACCCCAGGAGCTCCAGTTGATTTTCGCAGAGAATGGTTCCAGTGATACGGCCTTCGATGCGGGCATCTGTGCAGATAATCCAGGAATTGTTGAGGTGGGCATTTGATCGGATGCGCAGGCGTCCCCGGATGTCCACCGGTCTGGATCCGTTGGCAGAAAAATCCAGATCCGATAATTCAATGCCGGCTCCGCAGGATGGGCAAAGGGTCGAGCGGGCATGTTTTGAGACCTCATGGTCGGTTCCGCATTTGTAGCAGTGAACCGGCCGCACCGGGCCTTTCGGGCGGGTACGAAGAACGGCGGACCTGGCGTTAAGATCGAAGTGAGAACTGCAACTCCGGCAATAGGTCGAGACCGCACTTCGCGGCTCCTTTTGAACCGCCCCGCAGTGCGGGCAGGTGACATCAATTTTTTGTACGACTTCGGGCATTCGGTTCGAGTTCGAAAATCGGGCAATCAGGCGGACGGGCTTCCCTCATCCCCTGATGACATCCCAATTTTCGGAATGTTCCCGCCGCCTTGGATGGCCCCGATGGTTACTCGACGATGATGTCCTTGTAGGTCTTGCCTGAAGGAATCATGGGAAGCACGTGTTCGGTGTAAGGGGTCTGGACATCGAGCACGTAAACTTCTTTGGAATCGAGCATGCGCTTCATGGCGGCAGGCAAATCCTTCTTGTGGTGCACCCGCTCACAGGTCACTCCGAAGCCTTTGCAAATTTGCACGTAGTCGGGGTAAATGCGCGTGAGGTCTTTGGGGTCACCAAGGAAGGTATGACCGCGGTTGCTGCCATGGAAACGATCTTCCCACTGCACCACCATGCCAAGATGCTGATTGTTCAGAATGATTGCTTTTGCGGCAATGCCTTCGATGTGCGCTGTGGCCAGTTCCTGAATGTTCATCAGGAAAGATCCATCACCGTCAATATCCACCACCTGTTTGTCGGGATGGGCAATTTTTGCACCCATGGCCGCGGGATATCCATACCCCATTGATCCAAGGCCGGCGGAGGTGATCAGGCGGCGGGGTTCAGAGAACTTATAAAATTGTGCGGCCCACATTTGATGCTGACCCACTCCCGTCGTGATGATGGCATCTCCTTTGGTCATTTTGTGGAGAAGTTCGATCACGTGCTGGGGAAGAATTGCGTCCTCGGTGTCTTTGTAGGAGAGAGGGAATTGTTTCTTCCATTTGGCAATCTGGGAATACCAGTCGGGATACCGGGTCTGTGCCTTGGCAACGCGCTTTTGGCCCGAGGCTTCGAGGAGTCGATTGACCCGGCCAAGTGCGTATTTGAGGTCCGAAAGAATCGGCAGGCGCACGTGCTTGTTTTTGTTGAGTTCGGAATTGTCGATGTCCATGTGAACGATGGTTCCGTGCTCACAGAATTTTTCGAATTTTCCTGTCACGCGATCATCAAAGCGAACACCAATGGCAAGCAGAAGGTCCGCTTCATTTGCGGCGTTGTTGGCATACACGGTGCCATGCATTCCCAACCAGTGGAGGGAAAGCGGGTGTTCCTGTGGAAACCCACCAATGCCCATCAGGGTCGTGGTCACGGGAATCTGCGTGCGCTCGGCAAATTCAATCAGCTCCTTGGAGGCATTGCTGCTGATCACGCCTCCACCACAATAAATCACGGGCTGTTTGGCTTCTGCAATGAGACCCAGCATTTCGTGCAGAGCCACATCATCCGCTTTTTTGTTCGGATTGTAACCACGCAAAGAAATGGAGGTTGGGAACACCGGTTGGGATGTTTCATTCTGAATGTTCTTTGGAATATCAATCAGCACCGGCCCTGGGCGGCCACTCTCGGCAATGTAAAACGCTTCTTTCACAATGCGGGGAATTTCTTTGATGTCCCACACAAGGTAACTGTGTTTCACAACGGGGAGGGTCATTCCGAACATGTCAGTTTCTTGGAAGGCTCCGCGTCCAATCATTTCCTGAGGCACCTGACCCGTGATGGCCACAAGCGGCGTGCTGTCCATCCATGCATCCGCAATTCCAGTCAGCAAATTCGTTGCGCCTGGACCGGAGGTCGCCATGCAAACGCCGGCCTTGCCGGTTGTCCGGGCATATCCTTCAGCAGCAAACACGCCGCCCTGTTCGTGACGGGGCAAAATCACGCGCATCTTTTTGGATTTGGTGAGAGCCTGGTGAATCGGCATCGAGGCACCACCGGGATATGCAAAAATGACTTCCACTCCCTCGCGCTCAAGACACTCGACGAGAATTTCCGCTCCATTCATGACTTGCCCGCGTTCATTCGCGGGTTTCTTGGCGGTTCGGGATGGTTGCTTTTTCGTTTTCATAAAGAACCGGCGAGCCTACCACGTCCGCCCCACTGACTGCAAGACTTCCTTCCCGGTTTTTCAAATGGCAGAATGGCATGGAAATTAAACTCGGAGTGGACGGGGCGGGGGGGGACATGCCATGTTGCGGGTCATGACAGATTGGAAAAACACCGTGCTGACCCTTGGGCACTCGCCGGACCCGGATGATGCGTTCATGTTTTATGCGATGGCTGAAGGCAAAATTGACCTGAGAGGCTATTGTTTTGAGCATATCCTGCAGGATATTCAGACTTTGAATGAACGTGCCATGCGGGGGGAACTTCACATCTCCGCGGTCTCGATTCATTCTCTTGCCCATGTGTTGGACAAATACGCTTTGCTGCCGAGCGGTGCGAGCATGGGCGACGGCTACGGTCCCATGTTTGTCACATTGGAGCAGGTTTCTGGAATGAACGATCAGGAGGCACGTGACTGGTTGTTGGCCCGCCGGATTGCCATTCCAGGAAAAATGACGAGTGCCTTCCTTGCGGCCCAACTTTTTTTAGGACCGGAATTTGAATATGTGGTGGTGCCTTTTGATGAGATTTTTGAAGCGGTAAAATCCGGCCGCGTGGATGTCGGGTTGATCATTCA
>JBGSVX010000449.1:0-2004 GCA_041752795.1 Terrimicrobiaceae bacterium | reverse complement strand
CTCTGGTGGGGACTCACGAGTTTGCTTGGGGCGTATTTCGTGTATTTCACCGCCAATGAGTGGCTGCACCTCATCTTCAAAGAGGGGCTCATGATCAACACCAACGTGTTCGGCACGACGTTTTATTCGCTTGTAGGTTTGCACGCGAGCCATGTGCTCGTCGGGCTCCTGCTTCTGAGCATTGTCTTTTTTAGCGGCCTCCGGGGCAAAGTGACCCCGGATCACTCCGAACACGTGGAAATGGTTTCCTGGTATTGGCATTTTGTGGATGCGATCTGGGTGGTTGTTCTCACCGTTGTTTATATTATCAGCGCCCGAGCCTTGTGAAAAACGAACACGACAAATCCGAAGAGATCGTTCAATTGCCGGAGCCGACCGGGTGGCCGATCATCACGGCCTTTGGTCTTGCGCTGCTCTTTGCCGGCGTGGTGACCAGTCCATTTGTTTCCCTGGTCGGGGTTGTTGTCGGCATCTTTGGTGCCATCGGATGGTTTTCGGATGTGTATCCCCATCCCCGGCATGAAGCCGTTTCTGTCGCTGACGACACCGGCTACGGAGTTGAAGTCGCATCGCGCAGTGTGCGGCACCTGAAGGCCGGAGAAAAGGGTCACCGCGTTCGACTGCCTGTGGAAATCCACCCCTACAGTTCCGGCCTCAAAGGCGGGCTCGCGGGAGCAGTGGCCATGGCCATTCTGGCCTGTGCCTGGGGACTTTGGAAATACGACAGCATTTGGTATCCGATTAATGTGCTGGCCGCAGCCGGCGTGCCGGAACTCGCATTGGCCAGCAATGCCACTCTCTCGGAATTCAGCCCGGCCGGACTCCTTGTTGGCAGCATTGCCCACATTACCATCTCCGTGATGGTTGGCCTGCTCTATGCCGTGCTTCTCCCAATGTTGCCTGCGCGCTTCGAGTGGTTCTGGGGCGGCATTGTGACCCCCATTATCTGGTCCGCTCTCGTCCTTGCGGGCATGCACATTGTCGATCCCCGCCTGGCAGATATCATCGACTGGGTGCCTTTTGTGATTTGTCAGGTGGCCTTTGGCATGGTCGGCGGCTACGTCGTCTTCAAATCTGCCAAAATCGAAACAATGCAAACCTGGCCGCTGGCCGCCAAACTCGGAGTGGAAGCCGAAATGGAATCCAAGGAGCCAAAACCATGAACGGCATGAACCGCAAGACTCATCGAATCAGCTTTCCTTTGATCGCTCTCACCGCGCTGGTTTCCATAACCGGGTGTGATTGGATGCCCGGGAAGCCCGACCCTTCCAAACGCTGGAAGCCGGCCGACCAACATCTTGAGTTCACGGATTTGTATGCCCAGAGCTGCCGGGGGTGCCATGGCATGGACGGCACAATTGCTGGATCCATCAGCATGGACCAAGCCGTTTATTTGAATTTCATTCCCGAAGCCGAACTCATCTCTGTGATTTCCAAGGGTGTGCCCGGGAGCAATATGCCCGCATTTTTGCAAGCGAATGGCGGCACGCTCACGGAAGCACAAATCAAAGTTCTCGCTGCCGGAATTCTTTCTGGAAAAACACCCGCCACGACGCCAATCCCGCCTTACAGTGCGCCGCTTGGAGATCCAATTGCCGGCAAGGCCGCCTTCGGAGTTTCCTGCGCGAGTTGTCATGGAGCTGATGGCACCGGTGGCTCGGCGGGCTCGGTCATTGCACCCGCCTATCTGGGAATGGTGAGCGATCAATACCTTCGAACCATTGTGGTTGCCGGCCGCCCGGAACTTGGATGCCCGGATTTTCTGACCAGAGCTCCGGGTCATTCTCTGACCAATCAAGACGTGGCGGATATTACTGCTTGGCTGGCGTCGAACCGGAAAAATGAATTTGGGAAACCGATGGCCCCGGTCAGCCCGTAAAACATCACGAAAAACCAGGAGACCGAACATGGAGAACGACGATAAAAACAAACCGTGTGCCTGCGACGGAGAGGCCAGTCCGGCGGAAGGGAAAGCCTCTCGCAGGGATTTTCTTTTGAAGTTGG
>JBGSVX010000448.1:0-11234 GCA_041752795.1 Terrimicrobiaceae bacterium | reverse complement strand
AACGGGTTCAAGAAGGATCGGTTTTGCCCGCTTGAGTGCGTCTTTAAGCGAGAAGATTGCCGCCATTTTGAAGGCCAATTCGTTGGAGTCCACATCATGGTAACTTCCGTCCACGATGTCAATATGCACATCGATGACCGGATATCCGCCAACAATCCCATTGAGGGTTGCTTCATTGAGGCCTTTGATGACCGCAGGAATGAAGTCCTTGGGAATCGTGCCGCCGACCACTTTGTTTTCGATGGTGATTCCTTTGCCGCGTTCGTTGGGTTTTACCTTGATGATGACGTGTCCGTATTGACCACGCCCACCGGATTGCTTGACCAGTTTGCCTTCTCCATCAGCTGGAGTGAGAATCGTTTCTTTGTAGGCAATCTGCGGTTTGCCGGCATTGGCTTCGACTTTGAATTCCCGCACCATGCGGTCACGGATAATCTCCAAGTGGAGTTCGCCCATGCCTGCGATGATCGTTTGGCCGGTCTCCTCGTTGGTGAAGACGCGGAAGGTCGGATCTTCTTCAGCAAGACGTTGAAGGGCATTGCCCATTTTTTCTTGGTCCACTTTGGTTTTTGGTTCGACCGCCATGGAGATAACCGGATCCGGGAAGGATGGTGGTTCGAGGAGGATCTGGTGATCCTCATCACAGAGCGTGTCGCCAGTGGTGATATTCTTGATGCCGACGATGGCGGCAATATCTCCTGAGTAACAGGTGTCGATGTCTTCGCGTTTGTCCGCTTGAATCTGGATGAGACGGCTGATGCGTTCGCGTTTGCGGGTGCGTGGGTTGTAAACGGTGTCGCCTTTGCTGAGCTTGCCGCTGTAAACGCGGAAGAACACGAGCTTTCCAACGAAGGGATCGCTCCAGAGTTTGAATGCCAGGGAACAGAACGTTCCATTATCATCGGAGGTTGTCTCCATGGGCTCCAAGTTGTCGGGGTTCAAACCTTTGGCCGATGGAATGTCCAACGGACCCGGCAGGTAATCGATCACCGCATCCACCAAAAATTGCACGCCCTTGTTTTTGAAGGCCGAGCCGCCAGCCACGGGCACAAATTTGTTGGCGATGGTCTGACGTCGGATCGCTGCTTTGAGGTCTTCTTTGGTGATGGGTTTTTCCTCAAGGAATTGCATGCCAACCTGCTCATCAAGGTCACACATTTGGGCAATGAGGTCCTCATAAGCGGCCTCTGCCTCGGCTTTGAGCTCCTCGGGGATTTCTACAATCTGATACGTTGAGCCCATGGAATTATCATCCAGATAAAGAACGGCCTTTTGGTTCAAGACGTCGATCTGACCCTTCAGGGCATCCTCGGCACCCCATGGGATGAGCACGGGCCACGCATTGGCACCAAGTTTGGTGCGCATGCTATCCACGGCCGCATTGAAGTCTGCACCCGTGCGGTCCATTTTGTTGACAAAAGCAATCCGGGGCACCCCGTATTTGGTGGCCTGACGCCAGACTGTTTCTGACTGAGGTTGCACGCCGGCCACTCCGCAAAACACGGCAATGGCTCCGTCCAACACGCGCAGTGAGCGTTCAACCTCGGCCGTGAAATCCACGTGACCCGGTGTGTCGATGATGTTCACACGCATTTTTTGATTTTCGTAGGCCTTGTAGATGCCTTCCTCCGCACGTTGCATCCATGAGCAGGTGGTGGCCGCCGAAGTGATCGTGATGCCACGTTCGCGCTCTTGCTCCATCCAGTCGGTCACCGTGGTGCCCTCATGGACTTCACCGATTTTGTGGATCATTCCCGTGTAAAACAGGATGCGCTCGGTGAGCGTGGTTTTGCCCGCATCAATGTGCGCGGCGATACCGATATTGCGTGTCTTTTCGAGGAGGAAAGCACGGTTTGGAGAATTAGGATTCTGAGACATAGGTTACGTGAAATTTCCGGACTGGCCGGATGGATTGATTTGTTGGTCCACCATGAGAAATGACCCCTGTTCAACCGTCCTGCGGTTATCACGAGTCATCATCAAGCGGAGAGAAAAACCTAGTGGGACGCCACTGCCAAGCAAGCAGAATTTTTGGAAACCCCAGCAAAAGAAAAGTCTGGTTCAATGCTTGTCAGAGCATGGCAATGTGTCAGAATAACAGGGAAACCAACATAAAATCATGTCAGACACCAAAAGCAGCGAAGCAACAAAGAAACTGGAAAGCGGAGCCGAGCATGCCAAAAAAGCTCTCGATGCCGCCACGGAAGCAGGCAAAGCCGTCGGGGAGACCGTGAAAAAACATGCGTCCTCGGTGCTTGAAACCGGCAAAGAACATTTGGGCGCCGCAGCCAAAGACCTCGGAGATGCCGCCACCGCAAAGGTTGGTGAAATCCGCGGTCAGGCTCGCGAGGTCGCAAGTCAATACCGCGCCAAAGCCGAGAACATTCAGGGCGATGCGGAATCCTACATTCGCGAGAACCCTCTCAAGGCGATCGGGATTGCCGTGGGAATTGGCTTTGTGATCGGCGTGATTCTCCGCCGCTGATTCCACACATCCCAAGATGTCAGAAAATTCCGCGCAGACTCCGCGGGGGCTGATGGTTGAAGTGCTCAGCCTGTGGGGCTCTGCGGGTCGCCACATTCAGGCCCTTCTTGAGCTTGCTGGCCTGGAAGGCCGGGAGGCACTCGCCCTGTACGTCCGCCTCGCGGTCATGCTTGTCGCCGCGCTTATTTTTCTGGTCTTCGGCTATGTTCTGGCCCTGCTGTTTTTCGCATTTTTGATCGCGCACCTCTTTGGAATTTCCTGGATTTGGATCACCCTCGGTCTGGCGGTGCTTCACTTCCTGGTCACATTCCTCTGCGCATCTCATGTGCGAACTCACATGCGCTCACCGGTTTTTACCGCAACCTCCGCCGAGTTGCGCAGGGATTTTGAGGCATTAAAAACTTCGAAATCATGACCAAAGAACAGCTTCTTTCTGAAATTGACCGGAGCCGTCTCGCGGTTTCGCGGGACTTTCGTGCCATCAAGGGCGAGTTGGATGTGGCCTCCAAGGCTAACCGGGCCTTTCAAAAAAGCCCCCTGGCCTGGTTGGGAGGTGCTGCGGCGCTTGGCTGGGTGATCGCCGGACCCCGCACCAAAACGAAAATTGTGAAGGTGGGAAAAGAAAAGTCGGGAGCTCCTCCCAAACGGGAATCCGTTCGCCCTGCGGGACTGATCGGCATTCTGCTCGCAATTTTCAAAATTGCCGTTCCCATGCTCAAGCCCGCGTTCAGCGCGTATGCAGCCAAACGACTTGCCGAGATGGCAAGTCAGCTTGGGAAATAAGGTTTACCCCAATTCAGCGATTGACGCGCCCCGAGCCGGAGCCACCCATCAGTGCCTCGGCTTCAGCGCGTGAGGTGAAATTCACGTCACCAACCACCGAGTGACACAGGCACGATGCGGCTACTGCAAAGGCAATGGCTTTTTCTGGTTGGGAGAGATCGGGCGTTGTGAGGGCAAAAATCAAGCCGGCCCCAAATGAATCGCCTCCTCCGACGCGGTCCACGATGTCACGGATTTCGTAGGGTTTGTAAGCACCATCGCGAAGAGGGGCAAAGTGGGCCTTTTTTGTGGCCACTTCGTAGAGCATGGCACCCCAATTGTTGTGAGTGGCGGAAATGCTTTCACGCAGTGTGATGGCCACAAATTTCACATTGGGAAATTGACTCGCTATCTGTGAGGCCACGTCCGGATAGGCAGAAATGTCCAAATGACCCGACTCAACATCCGTGTTGGCAGCATGGATTCCGAGCACATCAGCCGCATCCTCCTCATTCGCAATCACAACATCCACATACGGGAGCATCTCGCGCATCGTCCGGCCTGCAAGCGCCTTGGAGTCGGTTCCGGATTCCCAGTTCCACAGCTTTTTTCTGAAATTCAAATCACAGGAAACCATCAGTCCATTTTCCTTGGCGGCACGAACCGCAAAAAGCACGGACTCAGACGCTGTTTTGGAAAGGGCCGGCGTGATGCCAGTCGTATGAAGCCAAGCGGCTCCCTCAAAAATTTCTTTCCACTGATACGCTGAAGCGGGGGCTTGGCTCACGGAGGAATTGGCGCGATCGTAGATCACATTGCTGGGACGCTGATTCGCTCCGGTTTCCAAAAAATAGAGACCCAGGCGACCGCCGGATGTTCGGGCAATGAACGATGTGTCCACCCCGAGTCCGGTGAGGGAGCCCACGCAGGCATCGGCGATGGCATGTTTGGGCAGCGCAGTCACAAAGCGGGCGTTGCCGCCGAGTTGGGCAATAGATGCTGCCACGTTGGCTTCCGCCCCGCCAAAGGTCATTTCCATGCGGCCCGGCAGAGCCTGACGGAACCGCAGTTGCCCTTCGGGGGCAAGGCGGCCCATGACTTCTCCAAAAGTGATGATTGTTTTCATTGGGTGTTATTTTTAAAAAATCAGGCGCGGGTGGATTTGATGATTTGCACGGCCTCGGCGGCCAGGGCGGTAATGCTTTTCCAATCGCCATTTTGAATGGCGTCTTTGGGAGCAAGCCAGGAACCGCCCAGCGCGGAAATCAATGGGTCTGCCAGATAAGCGGCCATGTTCTTGGCATTGATTCCTCCCAGCGGGACAAATTTTACTCCGAGATGCAAATACGGTGCGGCCATGGCTTTCAGAAAGGCCAGCCCGCCGGAAGGTTCACACGGGAAAAACTTCAGAAGGCGGCATCCGGTTTCAATCGCCGCCTCCACATCGCTGGGTGTTGCCACACCCGGTGCGAAAGAGAGCCCGGCAGCCTGCGCGGCTTCAACGACACGTCGATTAAACCCGGGAGAAACTCCAAACGACGCACCCGCCGCTTTGACCTCTTCGACTTGCCCGGTTGTTAGAATCGTTCCAACACCGGCAATCATTTCGGGAACATGAGTGCGAATTTCTTTCAGGGCCCCCAACGCAGCATCCGTGCGCAGAGTGAGCTCCATGACATCAATCCCCCCATCCAGCAAGGCCTTCGCCAGCGGAACCGCGTCCTCCACCCGGTCAATAATCAACACAGCAACAATCCCCGCACGCTCGATGCGTGCGGCCAACTCAGGAGAGAAAGCGGAACTCATTTCAGAGGTATTTCAATGGGTAAACACGATTTGGTCAAGAGGTGCATCGGGCATTGAGCAAATCACGCGAGGGCCGGCACATCCAACCACCGGCGTTCCTCCCAGCTCTTGATGCCCAACTCGGCCAACTGAACCCCTTTGGCCCCTTCCATGAGCGTCCATGGGAACGGCGCATCAAGCGCCACATGCTTCAAAAACATCTCCCACTGGACCTTGAACGCATTATCGAAAGTTTCCTGCTCGGGTACTTTCGACCACCCATCAAAAAAGTTGATCGGCTGGGCAATGTCAGGATTCCAAACCGGTTTGGGCGTGTTGCCATAGTGTTGAATGTAACACTCCCTGAGCCCGGCCACAGCCGAACCGTGGGTTCCATCAACTTGCAGCGTGAGGAGATCATCGCGACGAACCCGAACGGTCCAACTGGAATTAAAATGCGCGATCACGCCGCCTTCGAGTTCAAATGTCGCATAGGCCGAATCGTCCGCGGTGCAAACATAGGGTTTCCCTTGCTCGTCTACGCGTTCCCCGATGTGGGTCGCTCCCAGGCATGAAACGGCTTTCACGCCACCAAACAAATTATCGAGCACGTAGCGCCAGTGACACAACATGTCCACAATAATGCCGCCATCATCCTCTTTGCGGTAGTTCCAGCTCGGACGCTGAGCCGGCACACTCGTGCCCTCAAAAACCCAATACCCGAATTCTCCGCGGACACTCAGGATTTTTCCAAAAAATCCCTGCTCTTTCAGTCTCTGAATCTTCAGCATCCCGGGCAGCCACAGTTTGTCCTGAACCACCCCGTTTTTGACTCCGGCCTTCTGCGCAATCGCAAACAACTCCAGCGCGGATTCCGTGGAAACTGCCACGGGTTTTTCACAATAAACGTGTTTCCCGGCCGCTATGGCTTTTTTCACCGCATCGGCCCGCCGACCGGTCGTCTGGGCATCAAAATATATGATGTTAGCAGGATCTGCCAATTCGTTGTCCAAATCCGTGCTCCAGCGAACCCCTTCATCCATCGCCGCCAACTTCGACAGCTTCGCCTCACTCCGGCCAACCAGAACAGGCTCCGGCCACAGAACCTCCCCCTCATTCACTTTGACCCCGCCCTGCTTGCGAATGGCAAGAATGGATCGGATGTAGTGTTGATTTGTTCCCATGCGTCCCGTGACGCCATTCATAATGATTCCGATTTTGTGTTTTTTCATAAAAAGTTTACAGTGTTCAGTGTACGGGTTTCAGTGGATTTGATGGTGATATCGGTTTTTTAGGAAAGTTTCAGTGCGGTTTTCGATCTTTTGAAAACTGTACACTGTAAACTGTGTGTTAGACGGTTTGGGGTTTCGCTCCCTCTGGAAGGGCAGGGGCCTCAACACCCGCGCGGGGGAGGGTTCCGTCCAATTCCTGACGCCAGTGCGCGACGTCTCCGGCGGGTCCGTAACAATAGATCATGCGCAGGGGAGTGGAGCCGATGTTGGTGAGCTGATGGAACACTCCCGGCGGAATGTAAACCATTTGGCCAGTGGTCACCGTCTGGCGTTCTTCGCCGAGGCACATTTCTCCGGTTCCTTCGACGACAAAATAGACTTCTTCCTGTTCCTGATTGTGCCAGGGAACTTGCCCGCCATCGGGATCCAACGTGACATTCCCCATGCAGAAATTTTTGGCTTGGATTGGAGCCAGTCCGCCAACAAGGTTTTGAGTGCGGCGGCGAGCCGGGTAGCGGCGGCCTTCCATTTGAGCGAGATCGGTGAGGGTCATGGGAGTATTAAGTTTTAAGAATTAAGTTTTAAGTTGGGGATGCCCCGCTTGGATCCTGTTATCGGGTTCCCCCGAAGAAGGTGTAGTTTTTGTTTTCAGCGAGGCGTTGAATGTAGAGGGCGAGTTCGCGGGCGTGGTAATCGCCCCACATGGAAGATTCCCCGCGTGGGATTTTGCTGCCTTCGGGGATGTGATCCCACCCGTTGGGGCGGTGGTAGATGGAATGGAGGATGAGGCCCTGATGGCTGGGGTCCGTGGAGAGGTAGGGCTCTGAGAGCACGGTTTTGGTGGTGAGGAGTCCGGCCTGATAGTATTTCGCGCCGGTTTCGCCAAGGTAGCGACCGAGGCGGAGCAGGCCCTGGGCCGCAATGGCGGCGGAAGAACTGTCCACCGGCTCCCAGTCATTTTCAATTTGAGCCGGACAATCGAGGTAATTGCCGAGGCGGTGGAGGTCCGGCGCGCCGGTGTCCCAATACGGGATGCCGTCCGTGGGGGTTTGTTCGATGTAAAAATCGCAGGCTGCTTTTGCGGTTTCGAGGAAGGAAGCAGTGACTGATTCGCGTCCGCCGAATGGTTCCAATTCGGAATCTGCGAGGCCCTGGAGCCATTCGAGTTGTTCGGGATATCCGGCCACAATCCATGCGAGCCCACGGGTCCATGTCGTGAATGGCGAAAAGCCCTGCTGGGAGTTCGGGCACCGGTAGCTGCCATCTTTCACATTGAAAACACTTTCGTGGGCCACCCGTCCCCGGATGTCATAAAAATCCCGGCCTTTTCCAAAATACACCGCATACTCCGAGGTGGTTTTTGCGTGCTGAATGATGCGTTCCAGCAGAGAAATGCGCGCATCTTTTTCGCCCATAAGAACATGTCCGAGGTCATGGGAAACCGCCAGCGCCCGCAAAGATCGGATGGTATCCGCAAAGAGGGAGTGCGGGCCATTGAAAGAATGAATGAACCCGCCGCCCCCGGCGACCGGAGTCCACCGCGCGGCCTGCACCGCACCGGAGCACTTGAGAGCCAATTCGTAAAAATCTTTTTCCGCAGCATTGTGAGGGATTTTCCCTTCGACCATGAGCCGCAGGAGGTTCCCATACGTGCTCACATTGTTGAACCCGTGATCATGCACGCCAATATGCGTGATGTGATGCGCCATGCGCTCGCGGGTGCGCTCACGGCCAAGCTCAAGGAATTTTTCGTCCCCGGTGGCATCAAACTGAAGCAGTGCCGAGCCATAAACGAATCCCTGGGTCCACTCGGTCCACCCCCGGGCCGTGTATTTTCCACGCACAGTAAACACCGGAGTTGCCGCCCCCGGGACTTCGGCCAGATCGATGGAAAGAATTTTTGGAGCCGATGCCTTCCAGAGTTTTTCTATGGAAGGGAGGAGGTCCTTGGGCGTGAGTTGGGAGTCAGTGGGAATCATAGTCTTCGAAGATGGAAGCCGCCATCGATGTTGATGACGTCCCCGGTGGAAAATGGGAAGGAACCGGAAAGAATGCATTCGACCGCGCGTCCGACATCAGCAGGATTTCCCCAACGCTTCTGCGGAACGAGGCCATCAGCCAGCAGCTTGTCGTATTTGTCTTTGACCCCGGAGGTCATATCCGTGGCCATGATGCCCGGTCGCAATTCCAAAACCTGAATGCCTTCCTCCGCCAGTCGCACAGACCAAAGTTGGGAGGCCATGGCCAGACCGGCCTTGGAAATGCAATATTCTCCCCGGTTAATTGACGCCGTGTTTGCTGAAAGGGAGGACACAAAAATAAGTTTGTAGCCCCCATCCAATGCAGACTCACCCGGATGCTCGAGCCAGTGCTTCACAGCCAGTTGGGACAAAAAATACGGGCCTTTCAAATTCACGGCGATCACTTCATCAAAGATCTCTTCGGTGGCCTCCGTGATGTCCGCACGCACCCTCGGGGCAATGCCCGCATTATTCACCAACGCATCCAACCGCCCAAAAGCCGCGAGGGTTTCATCCATCAGCTTCCGACGCCCGGAATCTTCGCCAATGTTTCCTCCCACAACAGGGAAAATTTGACCCTCCCGAATGGCAAGGGACGCGCATTTGGCAGCGGTTTCTTCAGCCGCCACGCGGTTGTTGGCGTAATGGATGGCGACACTATGACCGCAGGCGGCCAACCGCTCGGCCACACCACGACCCAGCCCGCGGCTGGACCCGGTCACAAGAACGGTGGAGGGATTTGACATGACCACACCGTATCACGAGTCAAAAAATCCTGTGATGACAGAGATGCTTCAAATTAGCACAAAACCGACTTTTATTTTTGTGTATGCTGTGTCAGGGTTTTCCAAGTGAAAGATTACCGCCCCCTGCTTTTGCAAACCCTGGATGTTCGGCTGCCTGACCTGAAGCTCCTCCGCTTGCGGCTGAACCGTCATTTGCCGGAAGCGGATTCCTTGGAATTGCACCACCACCGCTTCGCGCAAACCCTGTGTTATCTCTCCGGTCGGGGGCAGCTGCTGGCCCCGCCGCTCAATCATGAAATCCACCCCGGTGCCATCGTGCTCGTGCCACCGGGTCAATCCCATGGATTCCGCGAAGTCGGCGGACGACGTCCGCTCGCACTGGCCTTGGATTTTGAAATGACCGGACTGACCAAAACCCGCCTGCGGATGTGTCAGTTGAACGAATCCGAAGCCGCCCGTATCCGTCACCACCTCTCAGTGATCAGTCAGATCAAAGACCCCGCAGCAAAGGACTCCCGCCTGATCGCTGCCTCAGCCGCCCTCGCCATTCTCGATATTCAACTCCGGGCCATCGGGATCTTTCCCGGCCGCGCAGCAAGCATTCCGGGCTATGTCAAAAAAATTCAGAACCTGCTCTCTGACCCCAACAATTCCAATCGCTCCATCGCCGAACTTGCCTCCAAGGCCGGCTATCAACCGGACTATCTGAACCGTCGTCACAAACAAACCACCGGACTCACCCTGCGTCAGCAACGCAACGCCCTCAGACTCGAAAAATCCAAACGCCTGCTCGCAAAAAATCTCCCTGTCGCCGACGTGGCCGAAGGCTCCGGCTTCGAGGACCCCAACTACTTCACCCGCTGGTTCAAACGCCAAACCGGCCTCACCCCGGGACGTTACCGCGGGGGAGGGGGGGAGAGTTTTAAGTTTTAAGACCCGCACCGGAAAATTAGCCACAGAGAACACTGAGAGCACAGAGGGAAAAGTGGAAAAGTTTACAGTGTCCAGTTTACAGTTTTCAGCATTTTATGGCCTGTCTTCAAATTCTGTTAATTCCGTTAATTCTGTCAAAACAGTATGCGTTCTCTCCGGTCTCCTGCCAAAAAAAGATATGCTATTCATATGGACCGCATGTTGGTTTCTACTCAACATCAGACCTGCATTTCCCCCGCCAAAAGTCCCCCGGATTTTTTCACGGCTTACGAGAGGCTGCCCGATCAGCACAATAGCCCGCCCAACGCAAAACCCCCATTTCAGGAATGATCCATTCCCTTAAATTCATTGACCCGCAAAAGGCGAGAAACTTACGAAAAACAAGGGGGACGGTCGTCCCAACCGATTTTGTCGCTCACTGTGCCAGGAAAGACACAAAGAAAAAATCTGTGGCTCTGGCGATGTGGCATTGGCATGCCTCCACGGCGGCTCTGCGACTTGCTGATGATCTCTTCTGTTTTCTAATGCGTATTGCTGGAGGTGTTTTGGCTTTTCAACAGGGATTTCAAAAGTCCACACCCATGATTTATCTCCATGTGTTAAAGCGACCAGGTTCAGGAGGCCCAAGCCCTTTTAATCTAGAGTAACGACATGGCTTGACCGAAATCCTGATTTTTCTTGAACAGGGGTTTCCGTGCGGCTAAAAAATCCCAATGAAACGCCATGGACGAAGTCTGCCCTTCGGCGCGGCATTTGTAGGAATTATACAGCGCGCGGCATATCTCCTACAAATGCCGCCTGCGGCTCAATAATACTGTTGGGCAAAATAAAATATGTGCAAAGGGAACTGGGTTTGTTTCAAGTGTCGCACCGCCACCAGAAGAGATACTTGGCGGCTTGTCACCCACGATAATCCATCCTTGATTGGTGGCACAGGAACCGGCTGTGTCCGATGCGCTCACTGCACTTCTCTTTGTGTCTTTCTGGGTCCCAGTATTGCCGTTCCTCCCAAGAACAATTTGCGCGAGTGGACGCGTCTCGAGCAAGAAATCACCCTGTTCCGCCAAACGAACTCAGAAAAGGAAGGCAGAGATGCGACGATACTGAAGCACCAGAAGGAGAAATTCATTGAAGATCTCAAGCGTCGTCCACAGAATAAGGAGCGCGCTAAGCTGGTTAAGAAACTAGAGAAATCCAGATGAAGCCGAACGGTAAAGGGTGTAGCGGAGGCGAGGCACGAGCCCTCCGACTGCACCCATGGTTGAACAAG
>JBGSVX010000447.1:0-4018 GCA_041752795.1 Terrimicrobiaceae bacterium | reverse complement strand
GCCGTCACCTTTTTGATAACCCTTCGACTCAGGGCGACCCCGCACGAGAATTTTCATTCCGACCTCTATGTGCTCACGGAGCTTTTCACCACGAGAGCCCCAGAGTTTTGCAGAAATCCAATCCGTGTATTCCCGATCATTGATCTTGCGGCTGCTGGCAACCGAAAGATTGAGGACACTGGTTTCCCCGACGCGAACAAAGCGCATCGAGCCGACATTTCCGACGACGATAGTTTCAAGCATGACTGGACAGGATATTTTGGGTGATGACGGAGTCGCGAAAGTCGACTCCGAGAGCTAATGCGCTGGCGCCTTCCCGATGTATCGCGGGAGGTTGTGAAGAAACTGTTTGAGGATTGGACAGTCAGACTCAAGGACGGGACGGTTCCAATCTGGGAAGAGATGGCTACCGATGGCGTTAGGATTTGCGCCAGCGTTGATTGATGGCCAAGGTGACGCCATGTAGTCGCTACGCGATAGACCTTGCGAAACGAAGCAGTAGAGCGGACGGATCATCAGATACGCCGGGTGACCATCGGCATAATAAATTCGACCAATTCGTTTTTGAACTACCACTAGCATAGGTCGGGTGCTGTGAATGCTGGCTCGGGTGGCGGAGCTTCGGTGCACTTCAAGGCATCGGCTAGTGCCTCTTCGATAAAGCGGCAACCCGACTGTGCTACGATGGCTTGGCTCATTCTTGCAGCGGCGGCTTTTTTGAATGCCGCCTGAATCCATTCTGGAAGTGATTTTTCAGCTTGCTGCGCGATGAGCTGGTAATGGGTGGGTTCAAGTGAGGGGATAACCAGCAGACTCGAATTGAACCTGTTCAGAAGCTCGCGTGGTAGTTTTTTGGCAATAAAATCGGCACTGGGTCCGAAGGTTTGGGACGTGTGATGGGACTCTTGATGGAATCCAATGGGACGGGAATTTGAAGGCGTTTCGTAGAATTCTTGGAATGTGCCTGCTCCGATGATGAAGGCGGAGGAGTGCAATTTTTCCGTAAGCGCGGATAATTGGGAACCAGTCAGGGTGCCGTCTTCATCCGCATCAAGAAGACTGGTTTCTGGGGCTTTGACACCAACCGGTAGCCGTCCGTCCAAAATTTCGAACACCTCCCCTCGGATGTAAGAATTCCAGGATGTGTCGTGCCAAATCTTCTCGATTTCTTCCAAGAAGAGAATCGATTTCGAATGTCGGTGAATATGATCGATGATAATCGAAATGGTTTCTGCCACGGCTCGATTATGGGCTCCGCTTGGCATGTAACCCGTGATGCTGATCCGGCAAAGTGCTGCGCCGGTTGCCTCTGCGAGCATGGTTCCGAGGGTGCTTTTACCGGTACCCGTGGGGCCCAGTATGAGTGAATGCCAGCGCGTTCTAATGGGCAAATTTCGCCAGTTTCCGGCAAAAAAGGTTTGAGCGCGAAGAAGCAATTCGGCGTAAGCGGCGGATTGGTGACTGAAGATTTGCATACCGGATTTGGTCTTTTCAATTAGAAGGGGCAGGCGTAAGGCTGCCCGTTTGATGCGGTTGGGAAGCAAGGGGCGATTGGATGCCAATGGACATTCTTGTCCGAGGCACACCTGGAATCTCCTTGCTTGCGCAGGGGTGGCTGAATGGTTTTCATACCATTCATTGCAGCTTCTTCGGGACTGTGCGGGCGACTGCCTCGCGAGTCCTCGGAGAGCTGCGGGGTCAAGGGGTGTCCCCTTGCAAGTGTCACTTATTGCTATTTCCGAATGGAATAGCAATAAGTGCACTTGTCACCTTCGCTGAAGTCGAGAGTGACATTATTATATATGCAGGTTACTCTGCACATATGAAGCGAGTTACGAAACGGGTGCGCAACGTGAAGACGGTGACCGCTATGCGGCACCTTGTCTTTACGTCGGAGCAGCACGAGCGCGACCGGAAGGCTGCGGACCGATTGCGGTCCGTGGAGTTTGTCGCCGTCCCGTTAAGGGCCGGCGAGAAGCCGAGGTCCTTTCCAGAGGCGGCGGAATTCTCCGGCGTTGGGTTGTTTGAGAAAGGCAGGTTGATGCAGACGACGCCGGAAGAGTTTGAAATAGCTTTGGTGGCAGCGAGGGCTGACGCCGGCAGGTATTGGGTGAAATCGAAAAAGCAAAAAAGGAACGGCGAGCCAGCCCTGCAAAAACGGAATGTGGACGGATTGCGGGACTGCTATTTTTCATTTCCCCCATGGGTAACAGAGTACTTGGCCCGGATGCTGGAGAAGGGAAAATTTCGTAAAGCTCGAATCGTCGCGAGCAATGTGATGGAGAAAGTAGGTGAGGCGCTCGGGAAAAGAACTGGTTACATTCCCGTAGGCGCGGCCCTTCATCCCGACAACAGGCTTGCACTGGGATTTCACATCCAATTCAAGGTGGTTTCAGGTGAAAAGCTGTTGGGGCGCTCCGCAAATGGAACCAAAGGCAGAAAAGGGCTACGGCTCCTGGGTGACTCGAATTTGGCCCTGTCGCGTTTTGCGGAATTCATCCCAGTAGATGCGAAAATGAAGAAAAAGTTTGAGTCAAAGGATTGGGATGATTTGGCCTTGGACCAGGTGATGAAAGCGGCGTTGAAGGAGAATCTAGCGGACGATTGGGATGCGATTGAACGGGCGGGCAAGGCATATGCCGAGAATTGGAAGCAGCGTCGGGACGACGCTTTGAGAGAGACCGACAAGGCAAAACGATTGCAAGCTGAGTTGAATAGGCTGCAAGATGAAACCGATTTTTTGAAAGCTCAGAACAAGAGCTTGTTGGAGGATCGGGGCAAGTTGGTCGAAGATTTTGAAGCAGAATTGAAATTGGTTCAGGATGAGGCCGACTCCTTGAAGATGCAGAACAAGGTTCTCACCGAGGAGAACGCCAAGCAGGCTGCTCAGCTTGAGAAGCTTGGCAAAGACCTCGATGAATTCCAAAAGAACATGTAGGGCACTTGACTCTGTGCCGGGCGGGCGATCATTCCCCGTTGGGATGTTTTTGATGGCGGGCGAGTTGTCGTGCCGACTCACTGCATCACCGGGGGCATTGCCGGGACACTCATTTCCCTCCCTTGGCGAGTGCTTCCTTCGCGAACATCTCCTCTTCGAGGGGCTGCTCACCGAGGCTCATGTGGATGTGGGTGGAAGCATCTACGTCGGGCTGGGGATCGCGCTCGATGCCGGATGCATCGTCGAGGGTGTGGCGGCCCTTTCCGGGCGCTTCAAATTCGACTGCCTTGGACTGGTTGCCGCCGTACATTTTTGGATCGGAGATTATCCAGGTGGCGGCTCCGTTTACGAAGTAGACCGCAATCTTCGCGATTTTATTTCGGTGTGTTTTCTCTGTGCGAAGACTGATCTTTTTGACCCGCCGACGGATTTCAGACTGTAAAGCAAGACGGCTTTGCGGGTCTCCCGCCTCTATCAGGGCTTTGAATTCCTGGACACCCTCGGTCATGTGGTTACGGGCGACTGTCAGTTGGTCTCTTTGTCGGCGGAGTTCTTCGACCCGAGTCTGGGTTTCCTCCATTTCCTCGGCCATTGTGGTTGCTTTCGCCATGGCTGATTTGCGCAGAACGTCGGGAAGGTCCGCGAGGGCGTCCAGGAATTTATTGATATCCGATTCCAGTTTACCGAGATGCAACTCGGCGTCAGCGATTTGGGTTCCGAGTTTGGAGGTTTCTAGGTCTGGGCCTTTATTGATGAGGCTGGACCAGTCAAGGTCCCGGAGATGTTCGAGAACTGTTCGCTCGAAGTGATCATAGGGCCACATCTGCGATTTGATTCCGTCCGGGCGGATGCGAGCCGTGCAAAGATATGAACGAGTTATTCCGGCGGAAGTCTTCTCGTTGAAGTGCATTTTGCAGTCGTTGTAAGCGTCGATGACGAGTCCGGTGAAAAGGTTGTGAGTATTTGGGCGGCGTGGGCCACGGGGGGCTTGCGTGCGGCATTGGGCGCGCTGCCAGAGTTCGTTTGAAACCACTTGTGGATAGTAGCCTTCAATGGGTGGGCCTTCAGGAATACGGCGAC
>JBGSVX010000446.1:0-3561 GCA_041752795.1 Terrimicrobiaceae bacterium | reverse complement strand
TGAAAACATGGAACCTCAACATGTTCACCCTCATCGCGCTGGGAACGGGGGCCGCCTACCTCTTCAGCATCGTGGCCGTGCTTGCTCCCAACCTTCTTCCCCCGGCCTTCCATCATGGCTCCGCCCCACCAATTTATTTTGAAGCGGCCGCCATGATTATAGTGCTCGTGTTGTTGGGTCAGATTTTGGAACTTCGCGCACAGGCCGGAACCGGCGATGCTATTCAGTCGCTGATCGGGTTGGCACCAAAAATCGCGCATCGGGTTGAGGAAGCTGGAGAGCGGGATGTTTTGCTTGAGGACATTGTTGTTGGAGACATGCTTCGCGTGAAACCCGGAGAAAAAATTCCTGTGGATGGGGCCGTTGTTGATGGGCGCAGTGTGATTGATGAATCCATGCTGACCGGAGAGCCCGAACCGGTTTCCAAAAGCGCGGGAGATTTACTCGTTGCAGGAACCTTGAATGGAACCGGCAGCCTCTTAATTCAGGCCAAAAAAGTTGGCTCGGAAACCCTGCTTGCCCAAATCGTCGAACTCGTGTCCAGTGCCCAGCGAAGCCGCGCCCCAATCCAGCGCCTGGTTGATGTTGTCGCCGGTTGGTTTGTACCTGCGGTCGTGGTTCTTGCTCTGCTCACATTTTTGATTTGGTCCTTGTTCGGGCCCGAACCAGGCATGGTCTTCGGGCTTGTGAATGGGGTCGCTGTTTTGATTATTGCCTGCCCATGCGCGCTGGGCCTTGCCACGCCCATGTCTGTGATGGTCGCCATTGGACGGGGTGCTTCGCTTGGAGTATTGATCAAGGACGCTGAGGCCCTTGAGTCGCTTGGAAAAATCAACACGCTGATTGTTGATAAAACCGGCACTCTGACCCTTGGCCGTCCGGAAGTAACCGACATTCTCTGCGCTGACGGAGTTGAGGAATCATGGCTGCTGGCCATGACTGCTTCCTTGGAGTCCCGGAGCGAACACCCCCTCGCTTCGGCTGTGATGCATGCGGCGAAGGAACGTCAAATCTCATTTCCCGAACCATCCGAATTTGAGGCCATCCGTGGCGGGGGATTAATTGGCACCGTCGAGGGACATTCGATTCTCCTTGGCCGTCGCACCTTGCTTGAGGAGCACAACATTTCCGGGCTGCCTGCCATGGACGCGCGGGAGGCCGGGTTGCTGGACATGGGGCGAACGCTGGTCTGGACAGCGGTGGACAAAAGCTTTGCCGGTTTGCTGGCAGTTGCGGACCCGATCAAACCCACAACCCCCGAAGCTCTTGCCGCTCTCAAAAAACTTGGCGTGGAGGTGGTCATGCTCACAGGGGATCATGAGATCACCGCAGCCCGCGTGGCAGGTCAATTGGGCATCTCGGAGTTTTATGCGGGAATGAAACCCGAGGACAAACAGGCCGTGGTCATGAGCATCAAAACAGGCGGAAAAATCGTGGCGATGGCGGGGGATGGCATCAATGATTCACCGGCGCTCGCAGCGGCAGACGTGGGAATCGCAATGGGAACCGGCACAGACATCGCCATGCAAAGCGCAGGAATCACTCTGGTCAAAGGCGACCTGCGAGGCATCGTTCACGCCATCTCACTCAGCCGCGCCACGATGAAAAATATCCGTCAGAATCTTGTCTTCGCATTCCTGTACAATTCTTTGGGAATTCCTGTGGCCGCCGGCGTGCTCTATCCTGCTTTTGGAATCCTAATCGGACCAATTTTTGCAAGTGCCGCCATGGCACTTAGCAGCGTGTCGGTCGTCGGAAATGCCCTGCGCTTGAAAAAAATCCCATTGTAAATACAACCCGTTTTTTACACCCAACCCGCTCGGAGCCCCTAATTTCCTTGCGCAAACGCAAATTCTTTTGAAGTCGGATATTGACACGCCGCCGCATTCTTCGCACTCTCACCACATGTCGTCCCCCCGCGGGTCGAATATTTACCTTAACACAAAAACACATCTCATGAACAAAGTTGAACTCGTCGCCCATGTCCAAAAATCGCTCGGAGCCGCCAGCAAAGCGGAAGCAGAGCGCGCCGTAAATGCCGTCATCGACGGAATCAAAGCCGGTGTCAAAAAAGGTCCCAAAACCGTTCAGTTGATCGGATTCGGAACTTTCAAAGTTGCCACCCGCAAAGCCCGCAAAGGCATCAATCCAAAAACCGGTGCAGCCATCAAAATCAAAGCCTCCAAAACCGTCAAATTTGTTGCAGGCAAAGCTTTGAAGGAAAGCCTGTAAGAGTTTCCCTCCCGCACCAAAAAAACCCGTCCGCTCCGCAAGGGGCGGCGGGTTTTTTTTGCGTAGGGGCTGACGGTCCTGGATTAGTGCCGTTGGGAATTGGGAGCAATCGCAAGGCTCTGACAAGCAGAGCCCTCCATCGGAGACTATTTCGCAAGGCCTGCCCACCACAATTTGGACTCGCTGGAGGGTCCTGCTTGTCAGGACCGCCTGTTTGCCAATCGCGCGGCTCTGACGAGCAGAGCGCTCCACCGGAGGGTTTTTGTGAGTTATGGCGCTTTGAGCTTGGCGGCATGAGCCATGGCGACGGCCACATATTTTTCGGCCCAGAGTTTGAGGCCGGCGCGTTCTTCTGTGGAGAGCTGTCGTTTCACTTTGGCGGGAGCGCCCATGACCATCTAGCCGGGAGGAATGATTGTTCCGGGAGTCACGACGGAGCCGGCGGCCACGAGACATTCCTCCCCCACCCTTGCGCCATCGAGCACGGTGGCGCGCATGCCAATCAAACACCGATCCTCGATGGTGCAGGCGTGGATGATGGCACCATGACCGACGGTGCAATCATTTCCCACTATCGCGGGCAGGTCGTCTGCCAGGTGCACAATGGCTCCATCCTGAATGTTGCTGCCTTCACCGATCACAATGGACTCAATGTCACCACGAAGGACCGCTCCGTAAAAAATGCTGGAGTTTTTTCCCAGGCGCACGTCTCCCATCAGCCTGGCACAAGGGGCCACAAAAGCGGCATCTGAGATTTGAGGTTCACGGGTGAGAAACTTGGCAAGGCGGTCGTGAATGGTCATAGTTGCGATCATTATCCCAAGAGTTTCCGCGCCCTCAAGTGCGATTCGCTGAGAGTTCGTGCTGGAATGGCTGGCGGGATTGCTCTTCAATTCTTCACTTTATGCCCGAAATCTCCATTGTGATTCCCTGCCGGAACGAGCAAGACCGCCTGCCTTCAACGCTCGCGGCTGTGGTGGATTTTTTGACTTCCTCTTCCCCAAATGCCGAAGTGGTGGTTGTCATCGAAAAAGGAACGGATTCGACCGTGGAAATTGCGACACGTTTTTCCGATGCGGATCCGAGGTTTCGGGTGATCGCGAATCCGGTGGCCCGGGGAAAAGGATACGCCGTTAAAACCGGAATGCTCGCAGCGACCGGATCGGTCATTTTTTTTATGGATGCCGACCTGAGTGTCCCACTCCGGTTTATCCCAGGGTTCCTCGAAGAATTTTCACAGGGAGCCCACGTCGTTTTTGGAAGCCGTCAACATCCACAGAGCGTGATTGTGAGAAGTCAGCCACTCCGCCGGGTTCTTGCCGGACGGGC
>JBGSVX010000445.1:0-3010 GCA_041752795.1 Terrimicrobiaceae bacterium | reverse complement strand
ACCACGGCGGCTCTTCGACCTGCCGATGATCCAAAAAATCAGAAAATCAATCCAAAAGCCGGTTCCAACTGCACCCAAGCGCGTCCTTCAACTTTCTTGCAATGGTTACCGATGGCGTCTTTGTGCCGGCTTCGATTTCTTGAAGATACCTTTTGGCAACACCCGACATTTCGGAAAGCTCACGCTGGGTGAGGCCTTGTTTCAATCGGAGTTCTCTGACGTTTGAGTTAATCATGGGAGCAACCTGTTGCATACTTAACGAACATGTTTTCCCGCCGGATGCGAATACTCCCTATGGGATTTGCTTTGGACAGTTCAATAAATTTGAGGGATCTAGACTCTTCTTGCAATTTATCGCGTTCTCGTGTGCCTGTTGGCGGCGTGAGAATTCTGAAACATCCTTGCCTGCAAGGAAATCGCATGAGCCTGCGCAAGCCCAGGGGGCATGGTCGTCCCGACCGTGTGGATAAATGTTTTCCACCAAATTCATCTTCCCACTTTTCCGCGAGATCCCAATTTTTCAGTATCGGGTCAGGATTTCTGAATTTGAGATTTTGGACCTGCGTGTTCGCGGCATCCTTGATCGCCGGACGCCTTCCCGCCTTGGAGCCTGATCTGGAATTCCCGGTGCAGGGGGAAATTCTCAAGGCTAAATTTTGGAGTTGGTCCCCCAAGAACCATAGCCCGGCCGGAGTTCTGGTTTTGTGTCCGGGACAAAACGGAGATGGCAAATCGTTCTCCGAGGATGAGGGTTGGCGGCATTTTGCAGATGCGAACCACCTGGCGATCCTCATTCCACATTTTGTTTCCGAGGATGCTGTCTTGCTCTCTGGCCGTGGATACTTTGATGCGTCCCGAGGATCTGGAAAACTTCTCATTCAGGCGCTTGATGCGAAAGGCTGGGGGAAATTGCCTCTTCTGGTTTTTGGATTCAGTGGTGACGCACATTTTGCCATGTCGTTTTCCGCGATGGCTCCGGACCGGGTCCGTGGATTTTGCGCGTATTCCTTCAGTTGGTGGAAGGCGCCACCTTCCGCCTTGACTGCTCCGGCATTGATCGTATGCGGTCAACATGACGCCACGCGCTTTGGTTCGTCCTTTGCCTATTTTCAAACCGGGAGACGAGCAGGGAAACCATGGGCATGGGTCAGCCTCAAGGAAAAGGACCACTCCTCAAGCATGGAATTGGAGCAATTTGTTCGCCTCTACTTTCAAAGCGTGCTGGAAAATTCCGGGAAGTCCTGCGTCACGGTTGACAATGTTACGAAAGATCTCAGCAATCATACCGACCCGCTCATGACATCAATCCTTCCAACAAGCGATATTCTCAGCCAATGGCAGGCCATCCATCATCCATGAAACGATTTTTCATACCATTCACGTCCCTGGCATTTTTGATTTTTGCCGTTAGCTCTCCTGCAGAAACAAAACCACCTCCAATCCAGCTGATTGATCATATTGTGAAAACTGGTGAGGCCTCACAGGAAGAAATCAAGTTGGTTCTGCGGTTGCCGGCCGGGCATACCCCAGAGACTCCCACCGCGAAGGGAGTTCTCGCATTTTGCACATGGGAGCAGGAAGAGGCTTCGCTGCGGAAACGTCTTCAAAACGAAAACGATCCCCTCGTGAAATATGCAGTCAAAAATGGACTTGCCATACTGACATGGAACACCGCCACCCTTTGGAAAACGGGGAAAAGTCATGATCAGGTTACCCGCGCTGAGCGGAGGAATCAGGACGTGGTCTTTGATGCTGTCGCACGCGCATGGTCCCGGGGAGTCAAACAACTCTGTGCCGCACAAGGCTTGCCGCAGACCGGCTTTCTTCTTTATGGGATTTCTCGCGGAGCCCACTGGAGCTGTCGGCTGGCCCTTCGAGAGCCGGAGAGATTTTTGGCCGTCCACATTCATGTGGCCAACAGTTACGATAAAGCCCTCGGGAGTTCGGTCGGCCCGCTTTGGCTAGTCAGCTCAGGAGACTTGGACGCTGGTAGAAATAACTCTATTGAGTTTTACAAACTCTGCCAGTCGAAGGGATTTCCCATCGTCCTGAAAATCGCCAATGGCCTCGGTCATTCCACCAGTCCGGAAATCGAGCGTCTGCGGGATGCCTTTTTTGATTATGCAAGGGATGTTGCCATCATCGCCAAACGCACCCAGCCAGCCGAGGTGATGCTTGATGATCTCAAAAATTCCCAACTCACCGGCGACCTGCTGACCCAGGAGGTCTATCGGGGAGAAGAGGCCAAGATCGTTCCTGCCTCCCAGCGTGTGCCTCTTCCCCACGAGAAATTTGCAAAAGTTTGGGGATACCTGCGGGAGTGAAACCAAATCCACCGGACTAAAGACCAGAAACCCTTTGACTACCATGAAGAGCAGAAGGTCATGAAGGAATAACGACAGGTAAGAATCTTCATCTTCATGCCCTGCATGTTCTTCATGGTGATTCAAACTCAGATTTATTAGATGAATTTTTCCCACCGGCTCGATTTTGGCTTCTGGAATCCGAATGCCGCCGGCGCATTTTTTGCCGTCCTGATCTTTGCCGTTTTCCTCTTCCCCGCAAAGAACCCGAAACTGCGCACCGCCCAATTTACTTTTGCAGGTCTGTTTTTCCTGTGCGTGCTTTTAACCGCCTCCCGCGCCGCGGTCCTTGGAATCGCCCTCGGCGGATTGACCGCATGGGTCTATGCTGGCTTCCAAGGTGGCATTGGCATCCTGCCAATGATCCAAAAAATTCCAAGTCGCATTGGCTTGCCAACCCGGAAGTTCTTCGATCCGCCAATGATCCAAAAAATTTCCAAAAGTGGACTCATAGCTATCGCAGCCTTTCTCCTGCTGTCCGCGTTTGTGGGCTCAAAGGCATTCCAGCGCATCGGCTCCCTTTCCCCCGATGAACCCTCCACGGCGAGCCGTTTGGAAATTTACTCAACGATTCCTGCCATGATGCTTTCCGCTCCCCTTGGGTGGGGAAAAGGAAGCGCGGCCGCGGCCTATGAAAATTGGTTCCA
>JBGSVX010000444.1:0-4485 GCA_041752795.1 Terrimicrobiaceae bacterium | reverse complement strand
GTCAGGATATCAACCGGATTGGACACCACAAACACGATGGCATCTTTTTTCAAACCGGCCTGCTTGAGGCTATCGAGGATTCCCACAAAGAGGCTCACATTGCGATTAATGAGGTCCAAACGGGATTCGTCGGGCTTGCGGCGCAGGCCGGCCGTGATGCAAATCATATCCGCATCCGCGCAGTCCGCATACGTGCCAGCTTTGATTTTTTGGTCAGCGCAAAAGGCAGCTCCATGCAAAAGATCAAGCGCTTCGCCCTCAGCGGTGGCCTGATTCGCATCCAGGATGACAAGTTCTTTGACGATTCCGGAGCACTGCAAAGCAAACGCCGCACAACTCCCCACGCGACCACCGCCGCCGATAATTGCTGTTTTCATATGTTATTTCAGATTGGCAAGGATTTCATCCGTGAGTTTTTGAACGAGCTTTTCAAGGTCCGGGTCGGCAGCCTGAGCGGTTCCTGTCTCAGTGATGGGATTCCATGGGGTCACGGGTGAGGAACATCCATGCTGACCGCACATCTGAGCCCAGGGATCGACTTCACACAATTCAGCGGGCTTCAAGCCATAGCGATCATCGGGAAGTCCCATGCCCTTTTTCATATCAAGAAGTTTGTTCACTTCATCACAAGGGATGGACGTGCCACCCGGAATGGATTGAGCCAAAATAATTGTGCGGCAATACGCATCGGTGATCTCCATCTTGAAATACGCATCTTCCACGGACTTGCCCCATGTGATGACTCCGTGGTTGCCCATGATGATTGACTGGTGTTGGGCTGCGAGGGGTTTGATGGATTCAGCCATCTCGGCGGAGCCGGGGGTTTTGTATTCAGCGAAGCCCACGGTTCCGACAAACACTTCGAGTTCAGGAATGAGGCGTGGAGGAGGCTGCATGCCTTTGATTGCAAATGCTCCGGCATGACACGGATGCGCGTGGCACACGGAGACTGCATCCGGGGCATTGTGATAAATAGCAAGGTGGGTGGTGATTTCACTGGAACGTTTCCATGTGCCTGCGACCTGGTTACCTTTGCCATCCACCATGCACAACATGTCAGGTTTCAAGAATCCTTTGCTCACCCCTGTCGGCGTGCAAATGAAGCGGTCCGCCGCGATGCGCGCCGAGATGTTTCCGCCATTGCCATCACAATACTCACGCATCCAGATCCTGCGTCCAATATCACAGATCTCTTCTTTGATCCGCCGGGCCGCCGGGGAGTCAAACAGGTGAACATCATCCAAGGCCGCTGCCCCGCCTGATGCAGGAGCTGGTGCCACGGAAGATGGTTCGCTTCCGGCATCAAAGACGACTTTAATTCCGGCTTCGGAAAAAACGTCTTTCGCGCCAGGGGTCAATCGAATGTCCCGGTTATAGCGGAATTCTTTGGCGCCCGTTTTCAGGAAGGCAACAGCATCATTTTGTGCGAAGAGTTTCATAGTTGGTGTTTGATAAATTTGTCGTCAATAAGGGCCGCGCAATACGCGTCCACCGGGGTTGGTTTGGGAAAGGGACAGGCAGCTTCACGGCCTTCGCTGATGGCAATATCCTGACCGACATTGGCACCCAATTCGTCATACACGACGATGGCCGGATCAAAGGCCTGCTCACCGGCAAGGGTTTTGCGATTCCATGGAAGCACAAGAAGCAGCCGCTCCCCGGTGTAGCGGGAATTGCGAACGGCCAGGGTCACCCGGCCAACCACGGTCCCAATCCTCATAGGGCAAGGCTCCCCTCCGGATCAATGATCCCCATCACGCTCCATCGGGCCGGACTCAATTCGTTTTTTACCCATTTGCGGGCCTCGGAACCATCACTGGAAATAATCACACGCTGACCAATCGCCGCTCCAAGCGGATCAATCACAATTTGAGGCGCAAGATCCGGCGACTCACCCACGGCCACGAGCAAACGCTGCCCCTCAAGGCTCGCATGCTTGACCGTCGATGTGACGTAGCCGGTGATAATAGCCGTCCTCATGAATTGGAAGGTGCCCGCGAAAATCGCGAAAGATCGCGAAAGGGAGCAGAAAGAGCGATGCGTTCACTTTGAACTTTGGGATGATGGCCGAAATTTACGAGCAGGCCGAGTTCAAAACTCCCGGCATGCAAATAATTGAGGACTTGGGCGCGATGTTCATCGGTCAAAGCAGATACCGCCTTGATCTCCAGGATGATTTTTTTGAAGCATAAAAAATCTGGCCGGAATTTGGTTTTTAATGTCCTGCCTTTGTATGACATCGGAATCTCAGGCTGGGCCTCAAAAGGAATACCTTGCGATGCAAACTCGACTTCAAGACACTCTTGATAGGCTGGCTCCGTAAATCCATTACCCTTCTCTTTATAGACCTCAAAACAGGCACCCATAATTTTATAGGACTCCTCTTTGAAAAGAATAATAGATTCAGGGTTTTCCATTTTCGCGTTTTTCGTGTGTTTCGCGGGTCAAAAAAGGTTCAGATTTTCAACCATCACGCAGCGGCGTGAGCGGGTAAAGGTCATGGGTGTGGTCACGCCCTCGCCGGTCGGAGTTGCGATGCTAAAACTTAGGAATCCCTCCCCGCCCAGGCCGAGACCGGTCATGCAGGGACCATTTTTGATGAAGAGTGTGGTGTCCACGGTTTGCGCCATCTTGGTGAGTGCATCGATATTGCGCGAATGCATGATGGCTGTGTGCTTGTAATTGTGCTCGGCTTTGACGGCTTCTTTGATGGCCTCATCCGTATTACGAACGCGCACGATAGGAAGAAATGGCATCATCTGCTCTTCATCCACAAAGATGTGATCTGCCTTGGTTTCGCCGAAGAGGAGCTGGGTTGATGCGGGAACATCGAGCCCGATGGCTTTGGCCAACACGGAAGCATCGCGACCGACGAGATCCCGGTTCACGACGGGATGCGGACACCCGGCCCCTTTGCCCTGAGGAAACACAAAGGCTTTGTCCGCAAGTGCCTCGACCTGACTTGCATCAAGCTGGATAGCACCCGCTGACCGGAGTTCAGAAATTAATTTGTCCGCTACGGACTCAACCACAAAAACTTCTTTTTCCCCAATGCAGAGAAGGTTGTTGTCATAGGCCGCACCCTGAATAATAGCCTTGGCCGCACGGGCCAGATCGGCAGTCTCATCAACCACCACAGGAGGATTTCCCGGACCGGCGCAGACCGCACGTTTGCCAGTTTTCATGGCTGCAGCCACAACGGCCGGGCCACCGGTCACGCAAAGCAATTTAACATCCGGGTGTTTGCAAAGTGCATCGAAGGTATCCAATGTGGGTTTGACGACCGTGGTCAGAAGATCAGAAATTCCCGTCTCCGCAAAAATGGCCTGATTATAAGCCCGGATGGCCGTTGCGGCACATCCAGAGGCTGAAGGATGAGTATTGAATGCAACCGCATTGCCGGCGGCAATCATATTGATGGCGTTACCTGTGAGAGTCGGCACGCTATGGGTGGAGGGAGTGATCGCTCCAATGACGCCCCACGGCGCAAAATCAATCACCGTCAAACCGTGATCTCCACTGAATGCAACCCGCTCAAGGGCTTCAACCCCGGGAACCAAATCTCCACAAATTTTCAGCTTTTCAATCTTATGATCGAGGCGGCCGATTTTGGTTTCTGCAAATTCCAAACGACCCCATTCATCAGCTTTTTCCACACAAAGCCGGCGGATCACAGCAATCGCCTTTTTGCGGGCCGAAACTCCGGACTCCCGCAATTTCACGAACGAACGCTGAGCGGCATCACACGCCTCATTCATGTCTTGGTAAACACCAAATTCTCCGCCGACAGAAACTGCGGCAGGTCGGGACGCATGCAACCGGGTCAGAACCTCGGTCACAACTTTCGATACTAGTTGCTCATCAATAGCGGCCATAATCTTTTATTTTTTTGGGTAAATTTTGTTTTTGTTGAGATCGACAGTATCCACAATGCCGACAACAACGGCATCCACTGGAGAGTCTTTGTCATCCGCCGCGAGTCGCGCCGAACTCCCTTGCACCACCAGCACGACTTCCCCCTCCCCCGCTCCA
Organism: Terrimicrobiaceae bacterium; assembly: GCA_041752795.1. Classification (GTDB taxonomy): domain Bacteria; phylum Verrucomicrobiota; class Verrucomicrobiia; order Chthoniobacterales; family Terrimicrobiaceae; genus JAJTZA01. Next base: position 453 of record JBGSVX010000444.1, on the reverse strand, counting down.
AGAGTATCAACCGCAACCAGCGTGGACGTGCCATTCTTGAATTCCTTCGCCGATGGCGAATCAACTACCAATGGACGAACAACAAGAAATTTGCTGCCGGTCATTTTGGCATTCTTTTTGGTGGCAACAATACTGCCTTCGACGATGGCCAGAATCATTGGAAAAGCGGAGAGGTGAAACCGGAGACCGGAGAGGCGGAATATCCTCGGGCAATGTTTGGTTTTTGTGGTGAGGCCATCATTTTATCAGCCATGGAAAAGAGAAGATTCAAAGAGTCAGGATTTTTTAGCATTTTTTTTGGCTGTCTTTATTGATGCGACGGCGATTGCGAGGAGTTCATTGGTCTCTTGAAGGAGTGACTGAACTTTGGAAGCCTTGACTTTTTCGAGTTCAACCAAGAGCTCGATCCAGTAAATACACTCATCTGCTTCCTCCTACACGATCCCCATTTTG
>JBGSVX010000443.1:0-1922 GCA_041752795.1 Terrimicrobiaceae bacterium | reverse complement strand
GTGAGCGAAATGGCCTCTGCTGAACCGAAACGACTTGGTGGCGAAAGGAAACTTCAAGTTCTTCGATGGGGGGCTGCCTATTACTTTCAATTTTGGAGGGAGTTCATACTGAGACGGCGAGTAAAAAGCCCATCAAAACCAAAATCTCAACCATGACAAAAATTCTTATCACAGGTGGAGCAGGCTATCTGGGCTCCATTCTCACCCCGTACCTCCTGCAAAACGGATATTCGGTTACAGTAATTGACAATTTTTTATTCCGTCAAACATCCCTCTTCGACTGCGCCCACAACGAACATTTTAACATTGTTCGGGGTGATTGCCGGGATGAGCGGGTCATGCGAGGGCTGATTTCCAAACATGACGTTGTTATTCCACTTGCGGCACTGGTTGGCGCGCCGCTCTGCGACAGGGATCCGGTTGCGGCAGTCTCGACCAACCGCGATGCCGTCCAATTAATTTGCCATTTGGTTTCGAGTGATCAAAGGGTTTTAATGCCTGTTACAAACAGCGGATATGGGATCGGTCAGGAAGGAATTCCCTGCACGGAAGATTCCCCGCTCAAGCCCTTGTCCCTTTACGGAACGACCAAAGTGGAGGCGGAAGCGGCTGTGCTGGCTCGCGATAACAGCATCAGCTTCCGGCTGGCCACCGTGTTCGGAATGTCTCCCCGGATGAGGCTGGATCTCCTTGTGAATGATTTTGTTTATCGAGCAGTAAATGACAGGGCCATCGTAATTTTTGAAGGCCACTTCAAGCGGAATTATATTCACGTGAGAGATGTCGCCAGGGTCTTTTTCCATGCTCTCAACAACTTTGAAGCCATGAAAGGCCGCGCCTATAACGTCGGTTTGGAGGATGCCAACCTCACAAAATTGGAATTGTGCAAAGTGATTCAAAATCACCTGCCAAACTTCGTGTATCTTGAAGCGCCAATAGGAGAGGATCCCGACAAGAGGGATTACATTGTTTCGAATGCGCGCATTCTCTCCACAGGCTGGAAGCCGGAGTGGGATTTGAACCGGGGCATCCGTGAATTAATCAAAGGATATCGAATGATTCCAAACACCGGCTTCGCAAATGTCTGAAACGGCCAAACTACCCCTTGGCGGGGTGGATGTCGCAATTCTGGTGGGGGGCCTTGGAACGAGATTGCGGGAGGCTCTACCGGATGTGCCCAAACCAATGGCTCCTGTGCTTGGAAGGCCGTTTTTATTTTATCAGCTGGACATGCTGGCATTGCGCGGAGCCCGTTCCGTGACCCTGTGCTGCGGTCATATGGCAGACCGGATTGCGTCCGCGATTGGAAAAACTTGGCTTGGCATGCCGGTAAATTTTTCCGTGGAATCCAGCCCGATGGGGACAGGCGGGGCCATCAGCCTGGCACGCCCCTGGCTGACATCATCCCATGTGCTTGTGATGAATGGAGACTCGTGGCTGACGATGGATTATCAGAAACTCCGTGCGGCCTCGAACCGGGCCGACATAGTTCTGGCGGCAACCCGGATGGAGAACTGCTCGCGATATGGCCGGCTCGAAGTCTTTGACGGCATGGTGACGGCATTATCGGAAAAATCTTCCGGAGACGCGGATGGACTCGTCAATGGGGGAATCTATTTGATGAACCAGGAGACTCTTGCTTCTCTTCCGGAGAAGGCTTTCTCACTTGAACGAGATTATTTAGCCCACTCTGCAAAAAATGGCCACATCGTCTGCTTCGAAAGCGCAGGACCATTTTTGGATATTGGTGTGCCAGATTCCTATCATCAAGCCGGGCGGTTTTTCAAAACTCTCGGAATTGATCCCCTTGCCATGTTTCCGGACGATCCTGACTTCTCCAATGTTCAACCCAGATTTGGATGCTTCGCGGTTGTTTTCGACGAACTGAGCCGCATCGTGCTCGAACTCCGCGCCGAGATCGG
>JBGSVX010000442.1:0-2685 GCA_041752795.1 Terrimicrobiaceae bacterium | reverse complement strand
CCCACCCGGCATTTGGAATTTTCCTCTTTGATTTATCCCCAGGGATTCCCAGCAGCCGATCGCGACTTGTTTTACAATGCGCGCCTGGCATTCAACAAACTGCTTTCCATCGGGTATTCGCGTATTGGGTTTGTGTACAGTCGCTATCTGGACATCGAGGCCCATGGACGAACCCGGTCCGGTTTTCTTGTGGAACAACAGAACCAACCGGAATCAACTCATGTGCCAATTCTGATTTTGGATCGTTTCAAGGAGGGGCGACCGATGGAATTTGACGAGTGGTTCGAAAAAAACAAACCGGATGCAATTATCTGTGTGAACCCGGTGATTCGTCATTGGGTGGAAGCCATGGGGCTTTCTGTTCCCAAAGACATCGGACTGGCAAACCTCAATATTGTGGAAGATGTTTCCGAATGGAGCGGGCTGAATGAAAACCACGCCGCCATCGGGGCCGCCGCCGTGGATTTGATTCTATCAGCCCTCAGCCGAAACGAACTGGGCGTACATCCACAACCGCGCAAAATTCTTGTACCGGGAATTTGGGTCCACGGCACAACATTGAAGCATGGTCACAACGGGCCGTGGCCCGGCGTGCCCCCTATGTACATTTCGCAACCAAGCCTGTGAGGTAAGGCAGGAGTTGCTTTTTTCGGGATACAATCCCATCCAAGCGCCAAATGTTGTCACCCGCCTCCGGGAAATCGATCAACTTGGAAATGGCTTCACTTCCGCAAACGAGAAGCAGGGAATTTTGGGTATTTATGTCGGTGACCAGCATGACCGAAAAATCATAGCCCCGTGAGGATCTGTAAGTCTCCAAAGCGGTGAGAAGCGCTGCCCGCTTTTCTTCAAAGTGCGAAAAACTGAGTTCTTCAAGTTGGGAGACACTGAACCTCCTGCCTGCTTCCTGATATTCCTTACAGTCGGCTGTGACGGCCTGCGGCGGGGTCAGAGTGAGCAGCGGGGACCCCACGGCAAAAATCTCCCCAGCGAGGGACGAGGGATCCACAGCGGCAATGACGGAAAGCCGTTTCATGAGAGCCCGATCAAAGTCCGTGGTGGTCGGAGAAGTCAGGTTCAGGGTATCAGAGATCAGCCCGCACATCATCAAACCTGCAACTGGTGGAGGAATGGGAATGCCGTCCCGTTCGAAGCAATCGGCAACAATCGAGCACGTTGACCCGACCGGGCGGTTCAAAAACAAAATCGGTTGTTGGGTGGATGCCACGCCGATGCGGTGGTGGTCCAAAATTTCGACCACGGGGATGTCTGCGGCACCGGAGACGGCTTGGGAAAGTTCGTTGTGATCCACGAGGATGAGCTGACGCGGCACCGGCTTCAGAAAATCACTTTTCGAGAGGATGCCGACGAGCAGGTTGTTTTCATCTACCACAGGAAACGCAAATTGCGCGGACATGGCAACCTGAGTTCGAGCTTCAGCAAGTGGCAAATGCGGGGCCAGCGAGACAAAATCATCGTGAAGAAGTTCGCTGGCCATCACGGCGCTGCGAGCGAGCAGCACGGTGGTTGCGGTATCGCGGGCACAGCCCAGAACCACAGTGCCGTATTTTTCTGCGAGTTTGATGAGGTCCTTCGCCATGCGCATGCCGCCACTGATCACAATGGCGCGAACACCGGCTTTGATGGCAATTTCCTGGATGTTGCGACGGTCACCCACGATAAGCACGGTGCGATCCAGGTCGAGATCGCCGAGACGGCGTTCAAACGAATCCGTTTGCATGGCAGCAACGACCAGTATGTGACTCCGGACCGTTGGCCCGGGCACGCCGGCAAAAACTTCCGCCTCCAGTGTCCTGCGAATGGACTCCAAAGAGGCATGCACTTCACGGGATTGCTCCACATTTCCGAAGGCGGGAAAAACATGACGACTGATTTTGTATGCAGAGATCAGGCCTGCGCAATGGCCGGCATCATCCACGATGGGAAGCCCACGAAAGCGCTGATCCCCCAGCCTCTGAAAAACTTCGCAGACCGGTTCATCATGCTTTGCATAGACGACGCCTGATTCCATCACATCCATCACCTGCGGGCGGACATCACTGAAAAAATCCGGTGCCGGAAACCCAAACCGGCGCAAGGCGAAATCGATGCGTTCGTTGGTATTTCCGCACCGTCCGGCCCGGACATTTTGAGCGCCGGAAAGGGTCTTGAACTCTGCATACGCAAGTGCGGAGCAGATGGCGTCCATATCCGGATTTTTGTGACCGATGATCAGTGTTTGCATGAGGCCCCGTTAGCATGGCAATCTGTGCGCACTTGGCAAGGACCTCATGAAAAAATCCACATTCTCATTTTTCCTTTTGATGGCGACCGTGCTTTGCGGAGGAGAATCCGCGTTGGCCCAACCGGCTCCCGTGACCTTGGAGGAGATTCTCCAGCGGCCGGGTCTCTGGCAATCAGGCGGGACGGAATTGGAAGCGGAGCTGCTACCCAAGGGCTTCGAGTGGACCTCAGCTGCAAAAGATTCCCTCCGCGCCGCCCATCCGAAGCTCACCCTGGGTGGCCTGAAAGTTTACGAATGCCTCTTGCGATTCAGCAATGGCAAGCCGGATGCGCTGACCGTGATTTTCTACAACCGGGGAGATGCCGGCGACCTGAGCAAGGAGGATTTTGATGCAAAATTGCTGGAGGTTCAAACCATGCTGTCCGGGCTGATCGGAACCG
>JBGSVX010000441.1:0-4543 GCA_041752795.1 Terrimicrobiaceae bacterium | reverse complement strand
GCCGGATACCGCCGCTCCTATCCATGGCCACAGAGTCCGTAAATTCGTCATTTCACCAAGGCGGAGGTCCATTCCCTCATTTCCCGCCTGCTTCAAAGTCAGGGATTTTCGGCTTTCTCTTCCTTGGGCAGCGGATCTCGCAGAGGCTGATACGGCTGCGGCTCGTCGGTGGTGGACCAATAAACTTCGGAGATTCTCAGCCAGTCTGAACCTTTATCAGGGTAAAGGGAATTGTCTTTGAGGCGGGCACGGACCGCCTTTCGGAGTTCGTAACTGGAGGCACTTGGGTCAGCATCAATCTGCGGAATACGAATCCGGATATTGTGCTGATCGAGGACCTGATAATGCGCGAAGACGTAGGAATCGGGAGCGATGTCGCCGGGGCTTTCCAGGCATTGCAGAGTGAGGAAGCGGGAATTGCCAACACGCGAAATCCAGCCCTCGAATTGATAGACCTTCGTGAGAGATTTTTTTGTGCCGAGTTTTTGGATATTGACCCAATACCTGTCACCGGTTTTTGGGGTGATGGTGGCGCGGTAAACCTGACCTTTTTCCGTCTTGTGTTCCCACACACCGAGGAGCCAGGTGTTCAGGTCCTTGTTCGGACCGGAGAGCGGGTTTTCAAAACTACAGCCAGAAAAGCCGGCCAGAAGAATCAGAGCAATAAGAGCGCGTTGGATGGTTGCCATAAATCAAACCGCAACCCTATATCCAAGTCCCGGCAGGAATCACACTGTTTTTCTCAACAACAACGAGTCCATCCCGGATATAAAAGCCGTCTCCCTGCAAATCCGGGGATTTCCCGTGGGGAGAAATCACGACCCGGTCGCCGATTCTGGCATTTTTGTCGATGATGGCATCCTCGATGTGGCAATCGCGACCGATCCCAACCGCCGGAATGCCGTCCCGCTTCCCGGATGTTTCGGTTTCATAATAATCAGAACCCATCATCACCACATTTTTGAGGGTGCTGCCCGGCTGAATTGCGGAGCGGAGGCCGATGAGGCAGCGCTCGAGGGTTGCGGATTCGATGATACAACCATCCGAAATGATGGCCCGGTCGATTTTTGCGGAGCGAATGACGCTTGCTGGCAGGAACCTTGGGTGCGTGTAGATCGGAGCCCCTGGTTCATAGAAGCTGTAAGGAGGGTTCGGGTCCGTGAGGTTCAGGCTCGCTTCAAAAAATGCACGAATTGTTCCAATGTCCTCCCAATAGCCTTGGAAAATATAGGAGAGCACCTTGTAGCGGCCGATGGCGGACGGAATCACATTTTTCCCAAAATCCACAAAATCATTGTCGAGGCATTCTTCGAGCACATGCCGTTTGAAAATGTAAATACCCATGGAGGCCTGGTAGAGTTCCTCTCCGGCAGCCAAGCCAATTTGGGAAAGGAGGTCATCGGGAATTTTGAGGCTGTCCAGTTGGGCCGGGTCCTTGGGTTTTTCCACAAAACGAACGATCCGCCGGTTGGTGTCTGTCTCCATGATCCCAAAGCTGGTGGCCGCTTCCCGGTTAACCGGGATGGTCGCAATGGTCAGATCGGCATCATTTTCGACGTGCTGACGCAGGACTTTGCGATAATCCATGCGGTAGAGTTGGTCACCGCTGAGGATGATGAAATAATCGTACGGGCGTTCCAAGAAGTAACGCAGGTTCTGACGCACAGCATCAGCGGTTCCCTGATACCACTGGGCTCCATCCGGGGTTTGCTGGGCGGCAAGAATTTCCACGAAACTCGTGCTGAAATTATCAAACTTGTAGCTCGCGTTGATGTGGCGGTGGAGCGATGTGCTGTTAAATTGGGTCAGCACATAGATGCCGCGAATCCCGGAATTCAGGCAGTTGCTGATCGGGATGTCAACGAGCCGGTATTTGCCACCGAGCGGAACGGCCGGCTTGGCACGTTCCTTGGTGAGTGGATAAAGACGCGAGCCGGCACCCCCGCCCATGATGATGGCAAGGGTCCTGTCAATTGGAAGTATTAGCGGGAGGGTCTGCACAGTTGCAGCTTGATTGCTGGCGCGAGCCTTGTCACGCTTCAAAATATTATGTGCGGAATTGTCGGATATGTTGGAAAAGCGGAGTGCGCTCCGATTCTTTTGGATGGATTGCGTCGCCTTGAATACCGGGGATATGACTCTGCGGGCCTTGCGCTTTTGAATGGAAACGGACTCGATGTGCGAAAAGCGGTTGGCCGCATTGCAAACCTTGCAAAGGTCGTCGCCGAGGAGCCGATCCATGGACATTTGGGTATTTCACATACCCGCTGGGCCACGCATGGAGCCGTTACCCAGGAAAATGCGCACCCACACTTTGACGCCTCCGGCAAGCTGGCCATTGTCCACAATGGGGTGATTGAAAACTATCAGGTGTTGCGGGAAGCTCTCATCGAGCGGGGCCACACGTTCCTTTCCCAAACCGACACCGAGGTGCTCGCGCATCTCATTGGTGAGGCCTTTGACGCGACCAAGGGTCAGAGTTCGCAAGATCTGGTCGAGGCGGTGCGCATGGCTTTGCGTCAGGTGATTGGCACCTACGGCATCGCAGCCATTCACGAATCTGTTCCAGGGGCATTGGTTGGGGCGCGCCGTGGCAGCCCGCTGGTGCTCGGGGTCGGCAAGGGCGAAAACTTTTTGGCGAGCGATGTCGGCGCGATTGTGGCCTATACCCGCGAGGTCGTTTATTTGAATGATTACGAGATCGTGGCGGTCGGAGCAGAGTCATTCGAAATTTCCACGCTGGCAGGATCGGATGCCAGTTATCAGGTCAGCAAAGTCGAATACACCGCAGAGGACGTGGACAAAGGACTCTACGCGCACTTCATGCTCAAAGAAATTTTTGAGCAACCAAACTCGGTCCGGGATGCCATGCGCGGACGTCTATCCCAGGAAGAGGCCACCGCCAAATTGGGTGGGCTGGACATGACGAATGCCGAGTTGCGGTCTGTGGAGCGAATTGTTCTGAGCGGGTGCGGAACGGCTTTCCATGCGGCCATGGTCGGTGAATATCTCATCGAATCCCTGGCCCGCATCCCGGTCGAATGTGAATTTGCCAGTGAATTACGTTACCGGAATTTGCCGACAACCCGAGGCACCCTCGTGTTTGTGATCAGTCAGAGTGGTGAAACCGCGGACACGCTCGCGGCCTTGCGGGAGAGTCAGCGCAAAGGCCATCGCACTCTTGGCATTTGCAACAATGTCGCGAGCACGATCGCACGGGAAAGTGACGGGGGAGCCTACATGCATGCCGGACCTGAGATCGGGGTCGCCGCCACCAAGTCCTTCACATCCCAACTTTCGATCCTGACGCTTCTGGCTCTTTTACTCGGGCGCATCCATTACCTGTCCTTCGCCGAAGGCATGCAGATCCTCCGCGAACTTGAGCAGATCCCGGACAAAATTGCCAAAATCCTTGAGCAGGAAGCCCACATCGCCGCCATCGCCCGCAAATACGCGCGCAGCAGCAACTTCCTCTTCATGGGACGTCAGGCCAATTACCCCATCGCCCTCGAAGCCGCTCTCAAACTCAAAGAAATCAGCTACATCTCCGCCTCAGGCTATCCGAGCGCCGAATTGAAACACGGGGTCATTGCCCTCGTGAACGAAGAAACTCCCTCGGTTTTCATTGTCCCCGATGATGCCGTGCGCGAAAAAAATCTGAGCAACATCGAAGAGGTCAAAGCCCGCAAAGGTCCGGTGATTGCTGTGGGCACCGAGGGAGATTCCCATCTACTGAAGCTCGCGGATGATGTGATGTTCATCCCGAAGGCTCCCGATTATGTGACGCCGATCCTGGCGACCATTCCACTCCAACTCTTCGCATATCATGTGGCCGTCGAACTCGGCTGCGATGTGGACAAACCCAGAAACCTCGCAAAAAGCGTCACCGTCGAGTAGTTTCGGATTGTCGGTCAGGGCGATCGCATTTCCAAGGCCAAGTCCTCACAACGAGGTCCTTCCATCGGAGTCACAATGAGATGGGCACCACGCCCGCAGACGCTTCGCGTCAGCGTTGCGGACGGGCCCTGCAAAAAAGGGCTGCTTTGGAGGGGCCTGCCTGTCAGTCCTGATCTTCAGGAATTTCTCTTCGGCTGGTTACCCTGAGGAGGCCTGTTTTGCAGAATCCCCTTCCGCTGCAACCAATGCTGGCTGTGATAAAAATAAGAAGGCCGAAATCACGACACCCGCAAACAAAGCGAATCCCATCGGTTGGGCCGAATCTCAGGCTGTGCGCTTACCTCACGCGAACATGCGTGTTTGCAGCGAGCGCAGTTGCCAGACGTGCGAACTCGATCGCAAGTGGCGGCTTCGTCGCGTGGAGGAAATACGGACATCGCCGATGATGTCCCTCCACCGTTTTTGCTTTGGGGAGGGGGTGCTTTCGCTTTGAAAAATCCTGGGGTCTTTTCTGATGGAGTGTGGTATGTTCTTAGAATCTCCATGTCTCTCCGATTGGCATACCCATTTATTGAATATTGGGAGTTGATTGGGATTGCCTGAGAAACCATCAATTATGCGACTTAGAGCTTTCCTCCTGTGCCTT
>JBGSVX010000440.1:0-1966 GCA_041752795.1 Terrimicrobiaceae bacterium | reverse complement strand
TTCGTCGGGTGGTGCGGGGCGTGGGTGGCGCCGGGTGCGTATTTCACGAAGAACGGCTTGCTCGGCATCGTCTGGTTGATGCGGTTGAGGTAGTCGATTGCGTCGTTGGCCATGCCGGTGATGAGGTTCCAGCCGGGCTTGCCAAGGAAGGGGTAAATCTGCGTCGTGTTGCGGAAGAGGTTCGGCTGCCACTGATTCGCGTCGCCGCCGACAAATCCATAAAAATACTCGAAGCCCATGCCGGTGGGCCACTGGTCAAATGGTCCGACCGCGCTCGCAGCGAAAGCCGGGGTGTTGTGATCCTTACCGAACCACGAGGTCGCGTAGCCGTTCTCGAGCAGGATGCGGCCGATGGTCGCTTTGTCCTCGGGAATGATGCTGTTGTAGCCGGGGAAACCGGTGGACTGCTCGGAGATCACCCCGAAGCCAACCGAGTGGTGGTTGCGCCCGGTGATGAGCGCGGCACGACTGGGCGAGCAGAGCGAGGTGGAATGGATGTTATTGTAGCGCAGACCAGCCTTCGCCACACGGTCCATCGTCGGCGTTGGAATCACCCCTCCAAACGTACTCGGCACGCCGAATCCCGCGTCATCGGTGAGGATGAGGAGGATGTTGGGTGCCTCCTTGGGCGGAACGATGCGCGGTGCCCACCACGGGGTGGATTGCAGCGCGGCGTCCTTGATGACTCCGCCGAAAGGCGGCTGGGGTGCCGGAAGTTGATTGCCTGGAATCGTGGTGGTGGCACTTGGCGAACCGGGCGTGCCGGTGGTTTGGACTGGATCGGCTGCGATCGCTGAAGACGCAGCAGAAAGGCCGGTCAGGGAGAGCAAAAGAACAAGGCACGGATTTCTCATGGAGGGTGAGGCTACCATTGAGGGTGAATGTGGCTATCCGGTTTGTGCAATTTTTGCTTGCTGGATGAAAGCCGTCCTGTCAGGGAGTGTACCGAACAATCCGGGTGTTCATATGGGTCAGACTTTTCCAGCAGGAGCCAAAATCGATTTTTCCGCAGACTCCTATGAACTGGCGGAGGCCGCCGCCCTCAAATGGAATGTGGATACGACCCAGTTGGAAAAAGGTCGCTATCATTGCTCGATCAAAGCGGTTCACACACAACAACTGCAACTTGGCCGTTCTTGGAGATCCTTGGGCACCCGCTTGGGAGGCCAGATTCCCGAAGGGACGGTCGTGCTTGCCTTTTCCCTTAATCCCGGAGCCCACATCCAGTTCCGGGGGCGGCATGTTGGCTCGGAAGATATGATCGTGCAGGACGATGCCCGTGGTCTCGATTTTTCCTTTATGGGGGGAATTGACATTATGACCATCGCAGTGACACGCGAGGAGTTAACACGGCGGGCCTATGCTCATTGGGGGAAATCCTTTCCCTCCGAAAGCCGCACCGGTCTGATCAGGTTTGCAGATAATTTCGCATCCTCAAAAGCGAGGTATCTGATTGCAGATTCCCTCGCAGAATCCATCAAGACTCCGGAGGCTCTCGCCGGGGAGTTGCCTGCAGAACAATTGGAGAATCGCGTCCTCGACACCCTCTTTAGCAATCTTGAGGACCACGCAAAAGCCCAAGGCTCAGTGGACCGTCATCGCAGCGCAAGGAGGGCCGCCGGCCTCATCCACGATCTCTGCAAGGAAGAAATCTCGATCACAGCGCTCTGCGAAGCCGTTGGTGCCAATCGGCGAACCCTTCACCTCGTATTCATGGAACTCTATGGTATGCCACCTATGAAATACCTTCGCGCATTGAGGCTCTGTAATGTGCGCAGGGAAATTCTGAGGTCCGGTGACCCCGGCCTCAAAGTGACCGATGTGGCCATGGCATGGGGATTCAATCACCTTGGCCGGTTTGCTGGAGGATATAGGGAATTTTTTGGAGAACTGCCCTCAAAGGAAATTGCCCGGCCTTGAAGCTCATCGATTGGAAACCAGGATTAATTTCCAAATATGTAGGGTC
>JBGSVX010000439.1:0-5273 GCA_041752795.1 Terrimicrobiaceae bacterium | reverse complement strand
TTGCCCCGCGTTACGGCGGAACGATTACCTCAGCGCAAGCCTCGCTGCTGACTCCCGCAGGTCAGACTCAGATCTCGTGGAAACTTGAGGACGACACTCTTTCTGTGGACTTCCTGATTCCAGAAGGTGCGCGCGGAAGTTTTTCGACCCCGCCCGGCTATCTCACGCCCGCGATGGTCGATTTTTCCGAAGGATTTCACACACTGGTTTTGACAAAGATGAGGGAAATCCCGGATTGAAGATTCCCTGTCCGGTGTCTTTTTTGATTTGAAGTTTTGCCCAAGAGGGACTCGAAACGCAACCTTGCCAAATCATCCAATGCACGTAATCACGCGGGATGCTTCAACGTGCCCGAATCTCGGATGTTCCGAAGAAAAGCTCCCGGAAGCATGACTTTCAGCCCATAGAAACCGTCGGCAATCACGCCGGCAAAATCGGTTTTATCCAGAACGATGAGAATTTCTGCGGACGCATAAGCGGAAAATAAAACCGGCTTGTCCTTGGCTGCGGAAAATACCACGGAATGCGGCAGCGTCAGAACGTCCGGCACAACCCGGAATTTCGAACGAAATCGCTGCCATTCCGCTATCCATGAGGACGGGAGGTCAAGCAGGTTGGTTTTTACCTCTGCGAGCACGTAAGGAGAAACAAGAATCTGCCAATTATTGGTGGCGGCATTCTCGATGATGAACCGGCTCGCTCCCGTCCCTGAGCCACAGGCAGCCAGAAGAGTGGAAGTGTCGAGAAAAAGGATCATTGGCCCGCCACAAAGGCAGCCATGTCTCTTTCATCGTGCTCGATCCACGTCCGAATCTGTTTCTCGGAAAATTTTCGCAATGGAGGAAGAACCCCTGTAGTGCGCAGGCGTTGAAGCACGGTAAGGGCAACTTGCTCAAACTCATCGTCCGGCAAATCTCTCACTGCAACTTCAATTTCTGAAACCGTGCTCACACGTTAAAATCTATCAAATCAACCAATTTTCGCAAGACCGCAAATTTCAAAGCTCAGAAATGCCGGGGTCAATCATGCTCCCAGTTGTTTTGAAAATCCGCGTCGGCAAATGCATTGATTTGCCCGAAGAGGGACTCGAACCCACACACCTTGCGGTACCAGATCCTAAGTCTGGCGCGTCTGCCAATTCCGCCATTCGGGCTGGAATGGCAAAATGTAGGTGATGAGGATTGAGGCAACAAGGGGATTTCGAAAAAATGTGTTTTGTTCCGGTGCCTGGCTGCGGATGATTGGGGGATGAGCAACCTACTTCTTGGAGTCAATATCGATCATGTCGCGACGTTGCGTCAGGCCCGCTACCGGGAAGCATTGGATTCCGAGAATGCGGAGCCGTGCCCGGTGGAAGCGGCGGTGATTGCGGAGGGAGCGGGAGCGGATGGAATCACGGCCCATTTGAGGCTGGACCGTCGCCACATGCAGGATGCGGACATTTTTGCACTGAGGGAACGGATTTCCACGAAGTTGAATTTTGAGATGGGAAACACGGCGGAGATTTTGGAAATCGCGTTGCGGGTCAAACCCGAGGATGTGTGTTTGGTTCCGGAGAACCGGGCGGAAGTGACCACCGAGGGCGGACTGGATTGTGCGGGGCTTTTTTCCGAACTCCAACCCACGGTGGCCCGGCTGAATGACGTCGGCATCCAAGTGAGCATGTTCATAGATCCTGAGGAACGGCAGATTGAAGCCTCGGCCAAATTGGGTGCGGCCTTTGTGGAATTGCACACAGGGGCTTTTGCGAATGCATCACGAAAGGATGATGAGTTGGATCGCCTGGTTCGTGCGGCCTCTTTGGCTCATTCCTGCGGGCTGCGCGTGAACGCGGGTCATGGCCTCAACTACCACAATGTGCAGGCCATGTTGCGGGTTCCTCATCTGGTCGAATTGAACATTGGTCACAGCATCATTTCGAGAGCCGTGACGGTTGGCCTGCAAACCGCGGTGCAGGAAATGAAGGCCCTGCTTGTCGCATGAGTGGGGTCGGATTTGACGATTATCTGAGCCGGGAGCTTCAGGAAATTGAGGCGGCAGGTTTGCTCAGAAAACTGCGCGTCGTGCGGTCCTGCGATGGACGCACGGTGGAATTGAACGGACGGGAAATCCGGAATTTTTCGTCGAATGATTATTTGGGAATGTCATTGAATGCCGCTGTTTTGAAAGCGGCCGGGGACGAAATCGCGCGCAGCGGATCCGGCAGTGGAGCATCCCGTCTGATTTGTGGAACCCTTCACGCGCACGAGGCTTTGGAGGCCACGCTGGCGGACTTTAAGGGAACCGAGGCGGCGCTCGGGTTTTCCTCCGGGTACGCAGCGGCCTTGGGGACCATTCCAGCGCTGATGGGAGAAAAGGACGTGATTATTTTAGACAAACTGTGTCACGCCTGCCTGGTGGATGGTGCTCGCTTGAGCGGGGCGATCCTCCGGGTTTTTCCGCACAATGACCTTGCCGCGCTTGAGAGCCGCTTGGCGTGGGCCGCAAAAAATCACCCGGATGCTCGGGTTCTGATTCTTGCCGAATCGGTTTACAGCATGGATGGCGATCTGGCTCCTCTGCGCGAGATCGTGGACCTCAAGGAAAAATTCGGGGCATGGCTCATGTTGGATGAGGCGCATGGGGTCGGCGTCTTTGGTTCAGCCGGGCGTGGGTTGGCGGATGCCGTGGGGGTTGCGGATCGTGTGGAGATTCAGATGGGAACCCTCGGCAAGGCACTTGGATCCTCGGGTGCCTACATCTGCGGGAATCAGCTCCTCCGGGATTTTCTCATCAATCGCGCCCGCAGTTTCATTTTCTCGACTGCACCCACGCCGGCCTCGGCGGCAGCGGCCACGGCCGCGATTCAAATTTTGAAAAATCCCATCACGGGGGAGCCATTGTTAAAGGCACTCCATGACAATATCCGCCGCCTTTCCGGGCTTCTTGATGGCATGGGCGTTTCCGGGGTTTCCCCGATCCTTCCCATTGTGCTCGGGGCCGAGAGCCGGGCTGTCCAAGTTTCCGCCAACTTGCTGGAGAGGGGTTTCCTTGTCCCGGCGATCCGTTACCCCACCGTGGCGAGAGGCAGCGCCCGGTTGCGCGTCACTCTCTCAGCAGCGCACATTCAGGCCGATATCGAGGCCTTGGCAGATGTTCTGGCCTCGGAGGCAATCAACAGTGGAATGCCCGACCGCACGGGGTAAAAAACCTTTCCGTCCGAGCTGACCATGGCCTGGTCCATGGAAATCCCGGCCGCCTGAATTTCCTCCGGCGTCGCCTCACGCAGGGACTGCCGCGTGAGGGGACACCTCAGAAAGGAACAATCAATATTTTGGGACGGAGTCATCAATCCGATCCGACCATGCTGCGATGCCGCCTTCCAGATTCCAAAGTTTTGCAAAGCCGGCTTTTTGCAGTTGGCGAACGGCCTTTGCACTGCGCGGACCAATTTTGCAGAAGAGAACAATTTCGTCCGCGCTGTCGAGTTCGCTCATCCGGGAATGAAGTTCACTGAGAGGAATGAGCTTGGCGTTCGGAAGCCGGGCGATATCCCACTCGAAGATTTCCCGAACGTCCAAAAGCACAAAATTTTCGTTGCGATCGATTTTGGATTTGAGGTCCTCTACCGAAATTTCCGGAATCGGCGGTTCGGCTTCCTCGGCGGCTTTGGCCTGGGGAATCCCACAAAACTCCTCGTAGTCCACGAGTTCGGTGATCGTCGGATTTTCCGAGCAGACCGGACATTTCGGATCTTTGCGCACTTTGAATTCACGGAATTTCATGGCGAGTGCATCAAAATGCACGAGGCGCCCGATGAGTGGCTCGCCAATGCCAACAATCAATTTCACGGCTTCAATGGCCTGCATGACCCCGATGACTCCCGGCAACACGCCAAGGACACCGCCTTCTGCACAGCTGGGAACCATGCCTGGAGGCGGAGGCTCAGGATACAGGCAGCGATAACACGGCCCGCCAAGATGAGGCGCAAAAACCGTACACTGACCGTCAAAACGGAAGATCGAACCATAGATGTTTGGCTTCTTTAAAAACACACAGACATCATTCGACAGGTAACGGGTTGGAAAATTGTCCGTGCCATCGATGACAATGTCGTAGGGTTCTGCAATCTGCATGGCATTGTCACTGCGGAACATGGCGTCATGAAGCACGACCTGGACATTTGGATTCGTGTCCTTGATTCGGTCGCGGGCGCTATTGAGTTTCTTGCGGCCGACGTCCTTGGTGCCATGCAGGATTTGGCGCTGGAGGTTGGAATAATCCACCACATCAAAATCGACCATGCCAATCGTGCCGATGCCGGCCGCCGCGAGGTAAAGCGCAATCGGGGAACCCAGTCCACCCGTGCCAATACACAATACCTTCGCCGCTTTGAGTTTGCGCTGACCCTCCAAGGTCACCTCCGGCATGATCAAATGCCGGGAATATCGCGCAATTTCGTCATTGCTGAAATCAATCGATTCCAATCGCTGGTCGTCAATAATGCTCTTCATGGAAAAATAGGAATGAGAAAGTAATCAGAGGATCGTCAGGATGCAACCGCAGGGTTTACATGCCTGGATTTCGGAGTTGCCATTACAACTGCGAAGGAATCAGGGTGCAGGAATGGGCCGATTGCGAACGACCATGCGCTCGGCAGCATCCGTTGCCATTTTGGCGCGGGCTCTGACAAGGATGTTTTGGTATGCAGACGCTTGGGCCGGGCCTCCGACAAATACCGATTGGTTCAGAGGAAAATAGAAAATTGGGCCGTCCGGTTTGTTGACTTGGGAGAGGGTATTTTCCGGAAGGTTGGAAACGTCCTGGGAGCCGGAAAACTCTCCAGCGGGATATTTGTGGAAACCAGCCTCAAGAAGGTTCTTTTGGGTTGTTTGATCCCGCCCGCGCTCGAGAGCCGAGCAGGCACCGAACAACAACACGAAACCACCCAGGAGACAAAGTCCAAGGGCTCTAGAAGCACGATGGACATTCATCGATTTCCCATCCCTTCGAAATTACTTCGCGAGGGCGACCGGCTCGGGAGGCGTGAGCGCCTTCGCAAGGGACGCAAGTCCGCGATATTTTTTTCCGGTTTTTTTGACCATTCCGCGGGAGACCAGGTTCTGAAGTTTTTCGTAGGCGCGGAGGCGAAGCATTTCCTCGCCGCCACTGGCTGCATTGCGCGCCTTGAGGCGCTCGTGGACGACATCGAACAACTGTTTGAATTCAAAAGAAGCGCCCTTCTTTGACAAAGCACCAACCAGTTCCTCAGTGACAAGATCCGGAAGACGACG
>JBGSVX010000438.1:0-3627 GCA_041752795.1 Terrimicrobiaceae bacterium | reverse complement strand
ACCGCGCGGTAAGCCGCGTCGCGTGGCCAGGGAAAAATTTTCTGCGATTGAGAGGCCGGGTGCGGTTCCGCTGAAAGGATTTTGGAACACGCGTCCGACCAGCGCCGCGCGGCGGTATTCCGGCCATGTCGTCACGCTTCGTCCGGCAATTGAGATGTTGCCGGAGTCTGGATAAAATGATCCCGCCACGGCGTTCAAGAGGGTGGATTTTCCAGAACCGTTCATACCAAGAAGCATGACCCAGGACCCCTCGCTCACGGAGATGTCCACCCCTTGGAGTGCCCTCACTTCGTTGGCTGTGCCGGTAAAAAAGGTTTTTCGGACGTCTTGAACTTCGAGCATTTTTATCGGTTTTTGAGTTTGGAAATCAGGCCCGGCAAAATCAGAGCGGCCAGCACAAAGCCTGCGGTGATCAGTTTCAGATCATTTGGATTGAGTCCCCATCGGAGGGCAATGGCGACAAGAAGGCGGAAAAGGACCGAGCCGATGATGGCGCCGGTGATGGCCACTCCCAGGCTGCGGGAGCCGGTGAGTGCCTCGCCGATAATGACACTGGCAAGGCCCCAAACAATCATTCCGATCCCCATTTGGGCATCGGCGAAGCCTTGATATTGGGCGAGGAGAGAACCGGAGAGTGCCACGAGGCCATTGGCCAGTGCCAGGCCGAAGACCTTGTAGTTGTCAACGTTTCCGCCGAGTGCGATGACCATTTGGGCATTGTCACCGGTGGCCCGCATGGCGGTGCCGGCCTGGGTTCGGAAAAACAGGTAGAGGAACAGGCCGACGAATGCGGCGCAGAAAAAGGCACCAATCAAAATTGAAAGATCCGCGGTCGGAACCATCCACCCTGCGACATTCACTGTGGGGGTTCCTGTGAGCCTTTCTCCCAATCCGCCCGCGACCGAGGCGAGGGTATGTCCCTGCATGAGCGGCACATTGCTTCGGCCCATCACATGCAGATTGATCGAATACAGGGCGGTCATCACCAGAATTCCTGACAGCAGGGAATCAATCTTAAAGCGGGTGTGAATGATGCCCGTGACCGAACCTGCAGCCATTCCCCCCAGAAAAGCGGCACCGGTTGCGAGCAGGGGATCCCAGCCGCTGACAATGGCTGTCGCGGCAATGGCTCCGCCCAGTGTGATCGATCCATCGGTGGTGATATCCGCCATACCAAAGATGCGGAAGGTCACCATCACTCCCATGGCCAACAGGGAAAGAATCAGTCCAATCGTGAAAGCGCCAACAAGAAGAGTCATGATTCCAATGGGGACACCCAGCAGGCTCCGCGGTAAAACTCGCTTTCGCCCGCGCCTCCGGGAGAGCGCGAATCATTGAGAAGGTGCAGAACTGATTGAAGATTCTGGGATTCAAAAAATGTGGCAACGGTTTTTTCCAGGTCGATGAGGCCTTTTTGGATCGGGCGATAGGGAAACATGGCGGCGTGCAAATGGCCGAACAGACCTCCTCCGATCGGGCGCAGGCGATCTTGGTAGCCGCTGCCCTCTGAGGCAATCACACCCACGAGGAGAGCGGTTCCATCCCGGAATGCGCGCTCACTTGTGAAGCCAAGACGGTTGCGTATTTCAGGAAACGCAAAGGGTTCTTCTATTTTTTGATTTGGTGGTTCGCGCAGGGATGCTCCGACCAGTCCGGCGGTTTCTGCAATCATCACAAAAAGCGCAGCGGGAGACTCTTTGAGGCAGACTTCGGCCAGTTCGGAGAGTCCGATTGTGCGGGCGGATTCGGTTGCCTCAAACCGCAGCAATTGGGCAAAGTCCCCGGAGGCGCTCAGTCCGCTGGTGATCCAAACTGAAGGGACCAGTTGTTCTTGAGAAATCACAAAGTCCGGGCGCATCGAGTCGCCCGGTGGGAGTTGGGCCGCGCAGCCGCCGACGGCAAGAAATTCACCAAGCCGTGGAGCGGCATCATCGCGGGAATCACCGAAAGCGCCGACGCCCAGTCCGGATGTTCCCGAGGGAAAGCCAACCAACTCTCCCTCGACGGCATCCCATGGGGTCCTGCTCCCAATCCATCGCAGTTTGCAGGTGGCATCAGGGGCAAGCGAATGCACTTCCCATGAGGCCTTTTCACTTGCAAAAGTTACAATTGCATCCGCCGCGGCGCCGTCCGCTCCGGCTTTTACAAACACCCTCCACAGTCCGCACAATTCAAAGATCGAGGAAACTTCTTTCGAGGGTTCACGGATCGCGAGGGCTCCACGGATTTCAGTGAGTTGTCGGTGGGTCATCACCAGAACCCTCAATCCGGCGGAGCTGATATAATCCACGCCGGAAAAATCAAGGTGGATGTGATGTTCCCCGGCGCGAATGGCTTCCGAGAGGGCCTGCTCCAACGCGGGGCACCATGCCGCATCAAGCCGTCCACGCAAGGTCAGCACAAGGACTTTGTTTTCTTTGTGTCTCTGAATTTCCATGGGTTATTGCTCGATGACCTTGTCCATTTTTTGAAGCAAACCCGGAGGCAGGTCCATATTCAAGAGGCGGGCATTGGGAATGCTGGCAGCTGATGTGATTTTTGGAGCGGGTTGGATGGGGATGCCTGCCGGGGATTCTCCCTGAAGAACTCTCAATACAAGGCTGGCCGTCGTTTCGCCGCAGGCTTCGTAATCCCGTCCCATCACGACGGCGGCTCCAAGCGGAATCGTGGTGCTGTTCAGCGAAAAAAGTGGCTTTTTGACCTGACGTGCGGCCCGGGTGATCGCGGTGAATCCAGCACTCGAGAGATTGTCCGAGATTTGCAAAATCGCATCAATCGGTTTCGAAGCAAGAGACATGGCAGCATCCGCCAACTCGCCGGGCGTCGCAACGGCCACCGATTCGATTTTCAGGTTTCGCTTTGCGGCCTCGGCTTGCAACATCTGAAACAAATCCACAGAGTTTGCTTCTGCCGGACAATACAGGGTCCCGAGGCGTTTGATGCCCGGGTAGCTTGCCGTGATCAGATCCAAAAATTCCCCGGCGGGTGCCAGCACGGTGGCACCGGTCAGATTCGGCGGGTGATCGTCATAGGACTTTGCCGCACCTGCTGCCATGGGATTTGCCACCATGCCAAAAATGACCGGACGGTCTTTCACCTTTTTGACAGCAGCCTGAAGGGCCGGAGTTGAGAGCGGAATGATCACTGCATTTTTTTCACCCAGTGCGGAGTCCACCAATCCATTAAGAGCCGCGATGTCTCCCTGCGCATTCTTAACCTTCACGGTGTAATCAATCCCTTCTTTGAGTGGCCATGACTTCATGGCTTTGCGTATGCCCGCCAAGGTCTCTTCCGCGGGAGGGGATTCTGAAAAACAGATGATCTGCAAATTCGCCGGGCGCCCCACCGCGATGCCTGACAGCGGGGTGGGGGAACTTTTCGATGTTTCGTTTCCGTCCGTTCCAATCAGGGTCTGAGCTCTCGAACGAACCGACTCCGGGAGTGACCAGCCTTTAGTGGAAAATTTCGAGATTGCCGCCTCGTTGACGACAAGGGACTCCGGCAAAAAATTACGGATTTCGACTGAGGCGGGATCTTGTCCACCAAGGATTTTCGCGGCAAGCAGGCCGGTGTGGCGACCCACCTGATAATAGTCGGCACCAAGATCAAACAGGGCTCCTTTTTTTG
>JBGSVX010000437.1:0-5897 GCA_041752795.1 Terrimicrobiaceae bacterium | reverse complement strand
GGTTTTGACCGGTTGAAACGTGCCGATCCCAACATGCAGAGTGACGAAAGCATGAGGAATGGCCGCGAGAAGCTCAGGCGTGAAATGCAATCCTGCAGTGGGGGCAGCGACTGACCCCTCCTCCTTGGCATATACTGTCTGATAGCGAACCTCGTCCTCCTCGTCCGCATCCCGCCCGAAGTACGGAGGAATAGGAACCAGTCCCTCCCGCTGCAAATCCGGCTCCTCCGCAAATTCGACCAACCGCGTGCCATCCTCCCCAACCTCCCTCACTACCAAACGAGTCGAGGCAATCTCCACCTCCGCTCCCGCCCGGAACCTCTTGCCGGGACGAACCAAACACTGCCAAACACGGGGCTCCCGCCGGGCCAGCAAAAAAACTTCCAGTTTCCCGCCCTCCCCCAACAACCTCGCCCGCATGACCCGCGAGTCATTCATCACCGCAAGATCCCCCGGCCTCATGAAATCGGGCAAATCGCGAATCATCGCATGCATCACCGTCCCACTTGCCCGATCATAGACCAGCATGCGCGATTCATCCCGCCGCAGCAAAGGACGACTCGCAATGAGTTCCGCGGGCAGGGGATAGTCGTAATCGGAGAGGCATTCACTCATGGCACCGTTTGTCTCTACCTTGTCTTCCCCTGTTTCCGCAATCCCGGCCTTTCTTTCCGTCATTGCATCTCCCTTCACATTCGTGGTAGGTCTTGCGAAATGGAATTTGAATGGATCAACCGCGCCAAGCTGATCGGGGATATTCCCGAGAAGGAAGTGGAGGAATCTTTTGAATACCCTTTCAGTATCCGATTGCTCCCAGATCTCGTCTCCACCCGCGAGGCCCGTTATTTCATCCTGGGAAAATCGGTCTCTGGCAGGGGACTCTTCACGGTGTTCTGGACTGATGGAAAACGCTACCGGGTTGTTCACTCGCGGGAAATGACCGAAGCCGAACTCGGTTTCTATGATCGAAAAAACTCCGACCCCTCGAATTAAATGATGAAAATTATCAACAAGTGGAGTGATGTTCCGGAGTTCGATGACGAGGACGAAGAAGCGGCTTTCTGGCAGCAAGCAAGCTTGGATCCCCGCCTGATGAATGGCTCCATGCTCAAATCCGACACTCGGGACAGCACAACGATCACCCTGCGTTTCGATCCCCGCATGCTGGCTCGTATCAAGCGCCTGGCCCGTTCCCGCTACCTCAATTACCAAAGCATGATCAAGCAATGGCTCAGCGAGCGGCTTGAGAAGGAAATGTAATCCCCCCAGCATATGTCCACTCTCATCGATTGGGATCAACTGGGCGCCATAGCCGATGGCTGGCCACCTGACTTCGTCGAAATTTACGATGAGTTCCTCACAGAACTTCCTAGCGACCTCAACAATCTGAAAGCCGCCATCGAAGCCAAGGACGTAGCACTTGTCGCTTCCCTCGCCCACCGTGCAAAAGGCTGCGCCGCAAATTTCGGGTTCCAAGCCGTTCGGGAAGCAGCACTCACCATCGAGTCTGCTGCCAAGGCAGGTTCTGTCGAGGGCCTCACAGAATGGATGGACTACGCCATCGCCGCTTTCCACGCAGGCGTTGCCGAGGTGAATCGCGTTCGGACCCGGGGATAATTGATCCGTTCAACAAAAAGCGGTTCGACTCTCGCCCGTGGAGATTTTAAGGTCTTGGCGAATTCCCTCAGATTATGAAATGCTGCTCTCTCTCCCTTCTTGCTGTGCTAGCCTTTGTGCCAATGACCCACGCCTCGGACCGTGTGAATATCGCCGAAGATGAAGCCACCCACAGTGGTTATAATGGCGGCTGGGAATCCGGCAAAAATGCAGGCGTCGGATTCGGGGCCTGGATTTTTCAAACAGCAGGCGGAACTGTCAATGACAGCCACAGCGGTTTTTTCATCGCCGGAGCAAGCGGTCAGAACGATCTCAACTATGCGGCTCCAGCCGGCAAGGCCTTTGCAATGTTTGCCAATGGGGTGGGATTTGAAGTGGCCTGTGCGTTCCGGACATTCGATGCACCACTGGCCGTGGGGGACTCGTTTTCGCTCATGATGGAAAGCCGCGATTTTACCCGCAAATTCGAAACCGATGATTCTCGGCCAGGCATCGTGGGATTTTCCCTGCGCACCGGTGCGGCATCAGAAGCATGGGATGAATTTCAGGTCGGTGCCCGCGTGCAGTTCGGCTACTACGAAGGGGAGTCCAACTACATGGTTTATGACGGAGAGGACAATCACGACACCGGTGTGCCGGTGAGCAACAATGGTGTTGCTGTCACTGTCACACTCGTCTCCCCGGACACCTACGATCTGGAGATCACCCCGCTGGATACCAAAGAAACCACCAAACTCGCCGGCCGAAAACTCGGCGGCGATCCCGGAACGTCCATCGACAGCTTCGCCATCTACAATCAGGACGGAGAAACCGGCGACGCCTACTTCAACGGCTTCCAAGTCTCCCGCTCTGCAGAATCCATCCCGCGCTGACACTGCCTTGGTTTCCAAGAGGGAATGGATATCTCCCGACAATTTTTTTCCGACTCGATTAATGAAATCGACTCAGACCCATCGGCAGGATGCCGATCCCACGTGGCATTGGCTTCCAGCCAATGAACCAAACAAATCAAACACATATCACTTCACAAAGTGGAGCCTGGACTGTTCTGACTTCCCTCAGTGATTTTCGCTGCATGATCCCATCATGATTCCCCGATTTTTGCGCATCACACCGCCTGTTCTTCTTGCCAGCCTATCCTGCGCATTGTCCTCCCCCTCTCCCTTCGAGTGGTCAGTAAATAATACGCCGGCCGGACTCATGGTGGAAGTCTCTGGCACCGGGCTCAAGGACCTAACCCTTTTTGTTGCGGTCTCGCGGGCAGACAATTCGGGCTCGATGATTGTTCCCTTTGAAAAACAAAAAGAGGGATCAACGGTTTTTTTACCATTCAAGGCCGGAGCCATTTTGGAGTCGGGAGCTGACAACAATTTCCTTCGGGTTTGGGGAGGAACGCGCTGGGATGAGCGGCTCCCCTCCGAACAAAGATTTGCTGTATCAAGGTCGGACTCGCGAATTGCCATGACCATTCCCGAAGCACTTTCGGGCGGATCGGGCCAGCTTAAGGTCATCGCCTACTTGAAAAACCTCGAAGCAAATGGCGGCTGGGGGGAGTTTCTTGCGAGCATCGATCCCTCCCAAACTTCTGGAGACGGAGATATTGTTCTGCGCAAGTTTCTGCAAACTGAAGGAAGCGGATTTGCTCTTCAGAGCCGTGGAAACACCGAGCATGCCAAGACACGGATCTACCAATATCTTCCCCGGCTCTTTGGAAACACCAACGAAACCCGCAAGCCGAATGGCTTCCTCGAAGAAAATGGAGTCGGCAAATTTGAAGACATGAATGAGGCGGCCCTTCAGTCTTTGAAAGACATGGGTTTCACTCACATCTGGCCAACAGGTGTCCTTCAGCAGGCCACGGCCACCGATTACTCGTCCATCGGCGAGCCGGCGGATGACCCCGACCTCTTGAAGGGCATCGCGGGCAGCCCCTATGCCATCAAAGACTATTTTGATGTGAGTCCCGACTACGCCGTGGACCCTGCTAAACGCTTGGAGGAATTTCAAAGTCTGATTTCCCGAGCTCATGCGGCCGGGCTGCAAGTGATCATCGATTTTGTGCCGAATCATGTGGCGCGAAGCTATCAATCCACCGTGCGTCCGGACCTTAACTTCGGGGACAAGGACGACCGCTCACAATACATGGCCCTCAACAACAACTTTTATTGGCTGACCCGCGAAGCCAAACCGTTTGGCAAAGGCCCGCCGCTTCGACTCCCAACCGTGGATGCGGAGGGGCGTCCAACGAGCCCGACGTGCAAAGTGGTCAAAGCTCCAAGTGATGGCCTCTTCGCTCCTGAAACCGAGCATGGCCGCGTGACCGGAAGCAGTCTCGCGAGTTGGGAGCCGGATTCCGGCAGTTGGTACGAAACGGTCAAACTCAACTATGGGTTCGAATTTGCCGGACGCGAAATCCGTCTCTACCCCCATGGAAATCAGCCGGAACTTCCGATCCCGGACACATGGAAAAAAATGGATGAGATCATTGCCTACTGGCAGGAACTGGGCGTCGATGGCTTCCGCGTGGACATGGCCCATATGGTTCCTCCGGAGTTCTGGCACTGGATGATTGCCCGCGCGAAAACCCGCAAACCGGACGTTTTTTTCATGGCGGAGGCCTATGACACCGATCCGGGAAAAGTCCCCGCCGGTGATCCCCTCGTCGCAGAAGTCGGTGGTGGCAATGTGATGTTTGATTTGCTGAATGCCGGATTTGATTCGGTCTATGATGATGCCACTTACAACAAGGTGAAGGACATCTACGAACGGGGTGCCTGGGCCAACGATCTGGATAAGGTCATGGCACGCCCATTCGTGTTCGATCAGTCTCTCCGCTACGCGGAAAATCATGATGAGGTCAGGTTGGCTGCAAAGGCCCAGTGGGACGGTATCGGCATGCAAGTCGGCCCACCGGTTACGGCTCTCCTGTTTGCCCTGTCGCGTGGACCGGTCATGCTTTACAGCGGCCAGGAAGTCGGCGAACCCGCCGACGGAATCGAAGGTTTCGGCGAGGACGATTCCCGCACGTCCATCTTCGACTATTGGTCGATGCCGGAATTCACCAAGTGGGTGAATGACAAAAAATTCGATGGGGGAAAATTGTCTGATCAGCAGAAGGCACTGCGTCAGTTTTACTCGGACCTCCTCCATGTCGTAAATGAACCGGCTTTCCGAAATGGTGACTTCTTTGCCCTCAACCCCTCGAACATGGAAAACCCCGCGTATGCGCAATTGCCGGACGAAAAGGCCGGAGGACATTGGGTTTACAGTTTCCTGAGGCGGGATCCGGACAGTGGTCAGAAATTCCTTGTGGTTGTGAACCTGCACCGCAGCCACGCATTTTCGGACGTCCGGGTTATCCTCCCACCAGAGGCTCTCGAATTCCTTGAAGTCTCCAAGTCGGCCAACCTGAACTTTGAAGACCGCCTCGGTCCCAAAGCAAAATTCCAAAGCACCGCGCAAGAGGTCTCCACCAAAGGCGTCCCAATCGGATCGCTCCCTCCCCTCACTCCCCGATTCATCGAAATCACAGAATGAAACTTTTGCGTCTGCCCCTCGCCTGCCTCATCGGCCTCCTGCTTGCGGCATCACCAGGCCAACTCCCTGCCTCGGAAGCCACCACACAAAAAGGTTTTTTGGGTTGGATTCCCATTCAAAACATTCCTGCGGGCACGGAACGGGTCTTGGATATGAACCGGTTTTACCGACCAGCCGGGGAGGACCGCCTTATCGTGGCTGAGGAAAAAAACGTTGCGCTGACATTTGATGCTGATTCGTTGGCCCTCAAAATTGCAGTGGATAAAAGTGCCTCGGGACTTGTGGACATTCCGCTCAAAGTGACTGATGCCACTGGAAAATTGGTGACTCAGGGAATTCTCACGATCTCCATTCAGCCTTCTGGCATGGAGCCCGCAGCCAGCACACCCACCATTTTTGCAGAAGCCCGCTCCCCGGAAAAAGTTTCCTTCCGCGTGGATCATTCAGATTTTTCCTCAATTAAAAAATTTTCCGCAGTGGTCCAACTTCCCGATGGATCGAGCAAAATCGCCGATGCGGAATTGTCAGAGAATCTGATCACGGTCCCACTGGCTGGATTGACCGGAGACTCATGGATCCGGGTTGCGGCCTCTGACGAATCCGGCACGGTCACCCCTGCTGCCAGGGCGCGTGTTGGTGACAGCCCGGAGTTTCAGTGGCAGGATGGAATCATCTATTATGCCTTCACGGACCGTTTTGTGAATGGCAACCGGAACAACGACCGTCCGGTTCAGGATGACAGG
>JBGSVX010000436.1:0-6481 GCA_041752795.1 Terrimicrobiaceae bacterium | reverse complement strand
TTTGGAGTGGAATCCGCCTTCAGCCAAAGCCCGATGGCCATGCTCAATTCCACATTTTTTGCCGCCATGTTGGGATTCACTTACCTGAGCCTCGATCCGCTTCTCAAAACTTGCTATGTGCTCAGGTGCTTTTATGGCAAGTCACTTTCTTCCGGTGCCGATCTGCGAATGAGCCTCGCACGATTGACACGCGTGTCGGCAGTGGTCGTGATTTTTTTCCTTGGAACGATCAGTCCCGCGTTTTCTCAGGAAAATGATTCGGCAGAACAACGAATCACTACGGAAAATCTCGATCAGTCGATTTCCAAGATTTCAAAAAACGAAAAGTATTCATGGCGGGAGGTCGCAGTGCAGAGTGAAGGAAAAACCGTTGGTGTCTTGGAAAGGTTTTTCAGGGCCGTGACAAAGTTTTTTGGGCAATTGATTGATGTTCTGAGCGATTGGATTGCAAAATTGTTGAAGTGGATATTTGGAAAGTCCGAGTCTCCCGATAAAGAAGAGGACAACTCCTCATGGATGACCCCACAGCTTGGCCTCCTGTATGCGGCCCTGGCCGTTGTTGCCGCACTATTGGCCTTGGCCGTGATGAGATTTCTGAGGCGGGGCAAAGAAGCATCCGATGTTTCGAGCATGCCCGTTCCTGCCATGCCGGACGTGAGCGATGAGCAAACCGGAGCGGACGAGTTGCCGGAGAACGAATGGTTTGAAATGGGCCGGGGACTTGCCGAGCGCGGGGATCTGCGCCTTGCCCTTCGCGCGTATTATCTTGCCCTGCTCGCCCACCTGGCCGGTCGATCCCTCGTCTCCATCGCCCGCTACAAAACGAATTACGATTACGAGAGAGAACTCGGGCGGCGGGGTCATGCCCTGCCCGCCATCCTGCCAAAGTTCCGTGACAATGTGTCCATCATCAACTCCACATGGTATGGCAGTCATGAAGTGCGCGTGGATATGATTGGGCAGTTTGTGACCAATATCGAAGAAATCCGGAGAACCACATGAAAAAGACTGCCGGAATTCTTGTGCTTGTTGTCTGCGGGCTGATCCTTGGAGGGACGTTTTTCATACTCCTGCAAGGGCGGATTGAGAAAGGCGACATCTATCCCCCCTCCTCCTCCCTTCGAAGTGACCCACTCGGCACCATGATGCTTTTTGAAAGCCTTGGGGCACTGCCCGGCATTTCGGTGACCCGTGATCACAAAAATTCCAACACCCTGCCTGATGGCCAATCCACGACCTACCTTCACCTCGGCGGCAAAGCGCTTCAATGGAAACGCCCACCAAAGGACCTCTCCGCGTCGATGACCCGGTTTCTTCTATCAGGAGGACGACTTGTGATTCTGCTTGCGCCGGAATTTGAGAAGCCTGAACGGAAAAAGGAAAAAACGGAGGAAGACGAAAAGGAGACAGGCAAAGAAGATAAAAAAAATGACGACAAACTTGAGAATTACCCTTGGGGATTTGGGCTCGACACGATCTCAGCGGGTGAATCTTCCTCAGTGCATTCGGTTTGGAATGCTTCCGATTTGCCTTTCCCCGGTGTGCTGGAATGGAGGTCCGATGTCGTTCTCACGGATTTGGATGAAACCTGGAAAACAATTTATCAACGAGAGCAGGGAGCCGTGGTGGCAGAGAAGAAGCTTGGCCCCGGCACGTTGGTGATTGCGACTGACTCGTATTTTGTCAGCAATGAGGCCATGGTGCGCGAGAGACACCCGGAAGTTTTGGCATGGCTCGTCTCACCTGGGAGGAACATCCTCTTTGATGAGGCCCACCATGGGATTGTAGAGAATCCGGGCATTGCCGCCCTGGCGCGAAAGTATCGATTGCATGGAGGAGTGGCCGTATTGCTGATTCTGGCTCTGCTTTTTGTTTGGAAAAATTCTTCACCGCTCTCGCCGCGCCAACAAAAACCCAGCGCAGAAACGGATATTGTCGCCGGGCGGGATTCCATGAGCGGTTTCACTGCTTTACTCCGCCGCAACATTCCAACCAAGGACATCATGAATACCTGCCTTGCGGAATGGAAAAAATCCACGCTACGAAAGTCGAAATCTTCCGCTCCGGATCAAAACCTCGTGGAAAAATTTCTTGAGAACCAACCAAATATACAAGATCCCGTGGCCTCCTACCAACAATTCAGCAAGTCCCTTCAACATCAAAAATCCGTATGATCCAACCGACCGAATCCGAGCAAACCAACCGACTCAAATCTGTGCTGACCGAGGCCCGAACCGAAGTTTCCAAGGTCATCATCGGGCAACATGATGTCATCGACAAAGCCCTCATCGCGATTTTCACGGGTCATCACGCACTGATTGAAGGCGTGCCCGGAGTGGCCAAAACCCTTTTGGTTCGCACGCTGGCCCGCGTTCTGGGATGTGAGTTTTCCCGCATCCAATTCACGCCGGACCTCATGCCATCGGATATCACGGGCACCAATGTCTTCAACCTGCAGCACAATGAATTCACTCTCGTGCCCGGCCCGATTTTTACGACCTTTCTGCTTGCAGATGAAATCAACCGGGCCCCCGCAAAAACCCAATCGGCCCTCCTGCAAGCGATGCAGGAACACACGGTCACGATTGACCGAACCACGTATTCTCTGCCTCCCAATTTCACCGTGTTTGCAACCCAGAATCCCATCGAATACGAGGGGACCTATCCATTGCCTGAGGCGCAGAAGGACCGGTTCATGTTAAAAATTTCGATGCCACTTCCCGAGCGGGAGGAGGAAATGACCCTTGCCCGTCGAACGATGGGCAGCGATTCACCGGAAGCCATTTTGAATGCAGGAGAGGTGCGCACGGTGATTACGCCGGATGACCTCACGCAGTTGCGCGAAAGCCTGCTGCTCATCACCGTGCGGGAGGAACTTCTCGCCTATGCCGTGGAGCTTGTGTTGGCGACCCGGAGAAGTGAGAGCCTGCTCGTGGGGGCGGGTCCGCGCGCAACCCAGGCCCTTCTGCTGGCCTCTCGTGCTTCCGCTGCGATGGCGGGGCGCGACTTTGTGACCCCGGATGATATCAAGGTTCTTGTCACTCCGGTGCTGGAACACCGACTCATCCTGCGGCCCGAATACGAAATTGAAGGTCTTTCGGTTTCGGAAGCCATCCAACAAATTCTCGAAACCATCCCGGTACCACGATGATCTTACCGCGGGGACGTTTGCTTTTTTGGGTTGCCTTTGTCGGGGTTCCTTTCGGAGTTCTTGCGGGAACGCTCGCATCCGCCCTGCCGGTTTCCCTTGGCATCCTGTTACTGCTCGCGCTGTGCGTGGCAATTGATGCCATGCAGGCAGGCAAAGCACTCCATGGAGTGAAAGCTGATTTGCCGCCCCGCACCCGTCTCGTCATGGGCCGCGAAGGGCGTGTGATTCTGCGACTGCAAAATTGCTCCCAAAAAAAAATGACGATCCGGTTGGCTCTTCCGCTTCCAAGCGAAGCCTTTTCTGCAAAGGATGAAATGACCATCACGTTGCCTCCCGGAGTCGAATGGTCCGAGGCTTCCTGGGTTTGCATACCAAACCGCCGCGGCATTTTTTCTTTGGTGGAAGTTTTTTTTGAAATGCCCTCTCCCATGGGCTTCTGGAATGCGAGAGGAAGTTGGAAATCAGATGCAGAAATCCGGGTCTATCCAAATTTGCAGAAAGACATGTTCCGATTGCAGCTGATGTTTCGCGGCGCGACCGGGAATCATGCGGGGAGACAGATCGGGAAAGGCCGGGAGTTTGAAAAATTGCGCGATTACGTGCCGGGCGACTGCCTGTCGGATATTCACTGGAAAGCCACGGCTCGCCGGGCCCGCCCGATCACCAAGGTTTTCCAGATCGAACGCACCCAGGAGGTTTATGTCGCCCTGGATTCTTCGCGTCTGAGTGCGCGTTCGGACGCGATGGAAACGATGATTTCCACGACCCTGCTCCTCGGTCTTGCAGCAGAAGCTCAGGGCGATTTATTCGGACTGCTGTCCTTTTCGGACCACGTGGAAAAGTTCGTGAGAGCAGGCAGCGGCAAGGCCCACTATCAGGTCTGCCGGGAGGCCATCTTCTCAGCCACCCCACGCCCGGTGAATCCCGATTTTAATGAAATTTTTACGTTTCTCCGCATGCGTCTGCGCCGCCGGGCCCTGGTCATTTTCCTCTCTGCTCTGGATGATCCCCTGCTTGCAGAAAGTTTTCTGCATAATGCGGGACTTGTCAGCCGCCAACACCTGCTGGTCGCGGCCATGATCACGCCCCCGGGCATCGGACCATTGTTTCAATCACCGGATGTGGCGGGTGTTGATGAAATCTACGATCGGCTTGCCGGACACCTTCGCTGGAATGCCATGGAGGAACTCCGGAGTTCACTTCAGCACAAAGGCGTGCGATTTCTAACAACGGAGGGCAATGGGCTTTTGCCACAACTTATCTCCGAATACCTCGCGGTCAAAAACCGCCAACTCCTGTGATCATCGACCTTCCACGTTTTATCGCAACCGAGCGCCCGTATTGGCAAAAACTCGAAGCCGTGCTTCAGAAGCTCGAAGCCCAGCCGGACACACGGCTTTCCTTGGATGAGACCAAGGAATTCCATCGCCTTTACGAACGCACGGCCGCCGATCTTGCCCGCATGGACACTCACTCCGAGCCGGAGACGCGTCAGTTTCTGGAAAATCTTGTCGCACGGGCCTATGGGGAAATTCACGAAACCAGGAACCGTCCGGCCCGCATGAATCCCCTGCTCTGGTTTTTCCAAACGCTTCCGCGTACGTTCCGCAAACATTCCCGGGCATTTGTTCTTTCCCTGATGATTACCCTGGTCGGCTCATTTTTTGGTGCAATGACCCTTGCCTTTGACCCCGAATCCAAACCGATCATCACCCCGTTCCCCCACTTGCTCCAAGACCCTGCCGATCGTGTGGCCGAGGAGGAAAGCGCCTTGGAAGATCGACTGGATGGTCACAAGACGAGCTTCTCGGCGCAGTTGATGACCCATAACACGAATGTCTCCATCCTGGCCCTGGCCTTGGGAATGACCTATGGCCTCGGCACCGTCCTTCTCCTGTTTTACAATGGCGTGATCCTTGGAGCAGTGGCCATCGATTATGTGATGGCGGGTCAAACGACATTTCTCCTTGGCTGGCTGCTGCCGCATGGGTCGGTGGAAATTCCCGCCATCCTCATTGCGGGTCAGGCTGGATTGGTTCTGGCTCATGCCCTCATCGGGAGGGGAGACCGGAACCCACTCTCCACCAGGCTGCGAGCCATCGGCCCGGATATCGTGACACTCATTTTTGGAGTGGCCCTGCTTCTGGTTTGGGCGGGATTCGTTGAGGCGTTTCTCTCCCAATACCATGAACCGATTTTCCCCTACGCCGCAAAAATTGGCATGGGCCTCACCCAACTTGTGCTCCTCACCGTCTTCCTCCTACGGTCAGGAACTTCAAAGAAAAATCCATGACCTCCCGAGTGCTTCGAATCCGCACCCCGGAGGGGGTTGTTTTTTCCCAAACCCTGGCGGGGCCGGTCATTCGGTTTTCCGCATGGTTTGTTGATCTGATGGTGATCTCCGGCGTGATGGGTGTGCTGGGAGCGGTGATTTCGATTTTCGGTTTGATCAGCCAGGACTTCATGGTTGCGGTTTACACGCTCCTGTATTTTGTTTTGTCCATCGGTTACGGGTTTGCCTGCGAGTGGCGGTGGAGGGGTCAGACCATTGGCAAGCGTTTGTTCCGCCTGAGGGTTGTCGATGCCGAAGGACTCAAACTGCAATTCCATCAGATCGTCGTGCGCAACCTTCTGAGGTTCGTGGATTCCCTTCCCTATTTCTACGCGGTGGGAGGCGCCACGAGTTGGATTTCACCAAAATTCCAAAGGCTCGGAGACCTTGCCGCAAATACCATCGTGGTTCGAATTCCCCAAATCACCGAACCCGATGTCGAGCAATTGACCGCAGGCCACTTCAACTCCCTCAGCCAATATCCTCAACTCGTCGCGCGGCTGCGTCAGAAAGTCTCCCCCTCAGAAGCCACTCTTGCCATGCAAGCGCTTCTGCGACGCGATGATTTTGACCCGGAGGAGCGACTGACCCTCTTTGCGGAACTTGGTCAGCATTTCCGGGCCAAGGTCCCTTTTCCTCCCGAGGCCACGGATGGAATTTCCGAGGAACAATACCTGCGAAATATCGTGGGGCTACTCTATTCGACGAAACGAAAAAATCCAGACACCTGGGTGTAGTCGGACCAAGAGAAACCTGCTCCGCCGCAGACCATTTCGCGAAATGAGGCAACGCAGATGCCCAAGTTGAGCATGCCCGACGTGGGACGTATTCCTCTGCCATGCAAAACGCCATGGCGGTTAACCCCACTTCGCGGACTGGAAGCGAAAATCGACTATTTTCAGCCCTCCGAGGCCCGCAGACCCGCTTAAATACAAGGGGGTGGTCTCCAAAAGGGCCTGTAGTGCCGACCTACCCCCTTGCGCGTTTGATGGGTGAAC
>JBGSVX010000435.1:0-4945 GCA_041752795.1 Terrimicrobiaceae bacterium | reverse complement strand
CTCGCCAAGCAGGTGAACGTCGAGCGCGAGGCCACCCGGTATTGCCCGAACCTGAGCGAACACGGTCACTTTGTCTGCGAGCGCTGCGCAAAAGTGTTTGATGTGCCCCTTTCTCATGGAAAAGCCATGGAAAACGCATGGAAACTGCCATCGGGCTTCACCGTAACAAAATGTGAAATCAACCTCCGTGGACTTTGCAATGACTGCAATACCTGAAATTCTTACCAATCTTTATGTCGCTGAAAATTGAAAACCTGCACGCAACCATCGGAGAAACCGAAATTCTCCGAGGTCTCAACCTCGAAATCCCCAAAGGCGAAGTTCACGCCATCATGGGCAAGAACGGCTCGGGCAAGAGCACCCTGGCCAAGGTGATGGCCGGTCACCCTGCTTATCAGGTCACCGGAGGCGACGTGTTGCTGGATGGTGAAAGCATCATGGACATGGAGCCTGATGAGCGCTCGCGGGCCGGCCTGTTTCTGGCATTTCAATACCCGATGGAAGTCCCGGGTGTGACCATTGCAAATTTCCTGCGGGCCGCTCTGCAAGCACGCCTGCCCGACGGCGAAGACATCGACGCCGTGGCCTACTACAAACGCCTCTACTCAAAGATGGAATCGCTCAAAATTCCCCGGGATTTTACCGCCCGCTTTGTGAATGATGGATTTTCCGGTGGTGAAAAAAAACGCTGCGAGATTTTGCAGATGGCGATGTTGGAGCCGACCTACGCTGTGCTGGACGAAACGGACAGTGGTTTGGACATTGATGCTCTCAAAATTGTCTCCGAGGGCGTGAATGCCCTGCGATCCGCAGATCGCGGACTGCTCGTCATCACCCATTACCAACGCCTGCTCGATTACATCGTGCCCGATGTGGTGCATGTGATGGTCGGAGGTCGCATCGTCCTCAGCGGCGAAAAAGATTTGGCACTCAAACTGGAAGCCGAAGGCTACGACTGGGTCGAGCAACAAGCTCTCGCAACCGCTTGATATTACTATGAGTACGGAAACCAAACCGGATATCGCTATTGACCGCTCGGTCGGGGATTTCAGCTATGACATGACCTATGCCTACGACGCGGGCGTGGGACTCACCGAGGCGACTGTTGATTACATAGCGAATGTCAAAAACGATCCCGACTGGGTTCGTGCGTTTCGCAAGGACGGCTACAAAAAATTCCTGGAGAAGCCCATGCCGACCAATTGGGCCAGCAAGGACCTTGAGAACATCATTTTTGAAAAAATTCGTTACTACCTTGCGCAGGGCCAGCAAGCCAAGCGGACATGGGATGAAGTGCCGGACGACATCAAACGCACATTCGAACGTCTGGGCATCCCTGAGCAAGAGCGCAAATTTCTTGCCGGTGTGGAGGCCCAATTTGACAGCGAGGCCGCTTACTCAAACATCAAGGCCGCCGTTGGCGAGCAGGGGGTCATTTTTGTGGGCTCGACCGAAGGTCTCCACAAACATCCCGAGATCTTTCGCAAATGGTTTGGTAAGGTCATCCCCAGTGGTGATAACAAATTCAGTGCCCTGAACAGCGCAGTGTTTTCGGGAGGTTCGTTCATCTACATTCCGCCGGGAGTGAAAGTCAAACACCCGCTCCAAGCGTATTTCCGGATCAACGCCGAGAGCTTCGGTCAGTTCGAGCGCACGCTCATCATCGCCGACGAAGGCAGTGAAGTGACTTACATGGAGGGCTGCACCGCACCAAAATTTGAAACCGCCACCCTGCACAGTGCCGTTGTGGAACTCGTGGCCCTTAAAGGCGCAAAGATCCAATACATTACCGTGCAGAACTGGAGCCCGAATGTTTTCAATCTGGTTACCAAACGTGGTCTCGCCATGGAAGATGCGGAGGTCAAATGGATTGACTGTAACATTGGTTCCCGTCTGACCATGAAATATCCCGGCGTGGTCATGAAAGGCCGCCGCGCCCGCGGAGAGGTGGTCTCGATTGCCCTCGCAGGCGACGGTCAACACCAGGACACCGGCGCAAAAATGGTTCATGCCGCCGATGAGACCACGAGCAACATCGTCAGCAAAAGCATCAGCCTCGGCACCGGCCGCTCAACCTACCGCGGGCTCGTTCACATTCCCAAACACCTCAAGGGCTGCAAAAACAACACGGAGTGCGATGCCCTCCTCATCAACTCCCACAGCCGCACGGACACCTACCCGGCCATCACAGTCCGGGGTCAGGGCAATTCGTCTCAGCACGAGGCCAGTGTCAGCCAAATCAGCGCAGAACAAATTTTTTACATGCAGCAGCGTGGAATCAGCGAGGCCGCAGCGATGAGCCTTGCGGTGAATGGTTTTGTGAATGATCTCGTTCAGCAATTCCCCATGGAATATTCTGTCGAGCTGAAACGATTGATTGATCTTGAGATGGAAGGGTCGGTGGGATGAGTGTGACAGCTGAAATGGAATCAATGACAACCGACTCGGTGTGGCCATCATGGTTCGCAGAGTTGCAATGCGCCGCCTTGCAGGATTTTGAAAGCACGCCGGTGCCCACCCGCCGAGAGGAAGCCTGGCGGTTCTCGGATATCCAAGCCCTGGACCTCTCGGAGTTTGTGCCGGCGGGTCCGGTCTCAAACGAGGGGAAAATCATCACCGCTTCCTGCACGATGCCGGAATATGCGGCCAAGATGGTTTTTGCGAATAACAGCCTGCTTCTCCACGAAGCCCCGGCTCTTCCGGATGGAGTCATTTTTCAACCATTGGAGATTGCCGCCCGCGAGCACGAATCTCTCGTGCGGGAATTTTTTATGGCCCAACCGGTGGAATTGGGTTCCCACAAATACGCCGCCCTTCACCGCGCGAACCTCAAAACTGCTGCATTCCTCTACGTGCCGGCCAATGTGGAAGTCGCTCTTCCCATCGAGATCTTCCATTGGGTGGAAGGAACGAACGCAACGATCTACCCACACACCCTCATCATTTGCTGCGAAAACAGCAAGGTCACCGTCATTGACAACTTCCGCAGCTCCGATGGCAAAAAAGCCTTTGCCTGTGGGGTAAATGACCTCCACCTCGCCCGCGGTGCAAAGCTCAACTACATCGCCGTTCAGGAATGGTCCGACGAAACCCTCGCCTTCCACATCAACTCCACCCTCGTTTCCCGCGATGCGGATTGCACAGCGCTCGCCGCCAATTTTGGTGGTGGTTTTGTGCGAGGTGAGTCCCTGAGCCGAATGATTGGCGAAGGCTCGCGCAGCGAGATGCTTTCGATCAATCCCCTCACCGGGAAACGCCGCATCGATCAACGCACCCTGCAAGATCATGTCGCCCCCTCCGCTTCCAGCGACCTCCTGTATTTGAATTCCTTGGATGGGGAAGCCCGCTCGATTTTTGCGGGTTTGATCAAAGTGGAAATTGGCGCGCACCGCACGGACGCCTATCAGAAGGTTCGCAATCTCATGCTCAGTGACACCGCCGAAGCCAATTCCATGCCCGGCTTGGAAATCCTCGCAGATGAAGTGCGCTGCACCCATGGTGCCACATCGGGAGAAATCAACGAAGACGAACTCTTCTACCTCGAGGCCCGCGGCATCCCGCAATCCTTCGGACGCCGCCTCATCATCAATGGCTTCTTCCAAACACTCCTCGAACGTTTCAAGGACCCCGGCCTCCGCGAACACCTCTCCGCCATGGTCGCCAAAAAACTCGGCCTGCCAGTTTAAAGAATTTCTGTAGTAAAAAGTCCGGCATTCGGATCCCCTGGCGATTCAATCGCTGAGTGTTGTGATATGGAGCCTCAGGAACTTTTATGTAGCCCCATTGATGGGTGAGGTCGTGATGAAGGTGTTGTCAGTGCTCGTGCGCGAATCCAAAACGATGAGACCCCAAGAAAATTGGGGGGCAAGCAAGAAAAGAAACAAGCCGCACAGGCGCTTCCAGATCACAACCAACTTTCGCGCAACATGAGCGACACGCAATCAGAAAGTAATCCCGAGTCGATTGAGGAGAACAACGCGCCGGTAGCACATGCGGTGAAACTTGACTCGGAAAATTTCGAATCCCGGCGC
The DNA here is from genome assembly GCA_041752795.1 of Terrimicrobiaceae bacterium. Taxonomy (GTDB): domain Bacteria; phylum Verrucomicrobiota; class Verrucomicrobiia; order Chthoniobacterales; family Terrimicrobiaceae; genus JAJTZA01. The sequence continues at coordinate 914 of JBGSVX010000435.1, read as the reverse complement.
AGCCCGCAGTTCTAACTGGAGGTCGATTTTCGATTTCGGCGGAGGGTTAGCGGAATAAGAAGGAGGGCTGTGAGAATGAGGGAGGCAATGGCGGGTTCGGGAATTGTGCCAAGTATCTGGGTGTCGTAATCGGATACGCGGGTGAAGTAATTGCCATCTCCCCGGCCAGTGCCGCTGGTCTTGTCGTCCCTGAAGGTTGATGTGTTTCCCCCTCCTTGCTGGTCAACTGTGTTGGTAATACCGATGAGGTACCAAGTCCCTCCAATTTCCTGAAAGAGTCCCGACCCGGAGTCCAAAAGGGTGGCTGCCGCCTCCGCGTTTCCCAAGCCATCGGGATCAAAAGCTCCTCCGCTGCCGCCAGCAACCGTGCGGATTGCAGTGTAGTTTCCGCCCCCATAGGAAACTTGGACCAAATCGCGCGGCGTATTCAAGCCCCACCTTTTTGCCGAGGTGGTGGAGTTTCCCCAAGATACAATTGTATCCTCAAGGGCTTCCCCCGTAGCCCGGCCAACTCCCCAACCAACCATTGTGGCCGGGGCAACCAACTCGGAAGATGAAGTGAGCAAGGTGGCAGATTGGATGCCACCAGGAATCGTGGTTAGCTTAAAAACAGCCATATCCAGAACAACGCCGCTTACTCCGGATGAAACTTGTTTACCGGCTGACCTGGCTCCGGCTTTAAAAGAGGTGTCAATCTCGAAGAAGTCCACGCCATCAAAGGTCACGAACGCGTAGGTCGTGTCCATCGTGACATGATTTGCGGTGAGAAGATATCCGCCCCCCAAATACACTGCGGAACCTGAGCGAAAAACCCCGGTAGAATTGGTCACCGTCCCAACAGATGAGAAAGGCGCTCCTGTTCCCGGATCGGTCTGATTGGCGGCATTGTCGAGATTCCAAAAAATCATCCCCGA
>JBGSVX010000434.1:0-6684 GCA_041752795.1 Terrimicrobiaceae bacterium | reverse complement strand
ATACATTCAACGCACCGTCACTGTGCCGGGCCGCGATTAAGAAAAATGCGAAGCATTTAAGACGAAGTTGGCTTTCAACTGTAACCCAAAGGGTGGTGCACCGCTCCATTAACAGCGCCGTGATGCCCATGGCAAATTTCTTGCCACAATCGACGCTATGATTGCCTCAGATATTTGAAAAAATGGGTGAAGCACAAAATGGCGCATCAGATGTTCACTCAAAGAGAATGGATTCTCATTTGGCGATGACGCTATAACAACAATTTGTGGTCTTTGCCGGATGGCTTCCGGAGTGGTATTGTTGGCGGATGGACAGCAAAACCAAGGCCACTCGGGTTATTAACCGGCTGAAAGAGTGTGGACACGAGGCGTTTTTTGCCGGTGGGTGTGTTCGCGACATGTTGCTTGGGAAGGAGCCAAAAGATTTTGATGTGGCGACGGATGCCGAGCCGGCGCGGGTTCAGGAAATTTTTGATCGCACGGTGGCCGTGGGAGCACATTTTGGGGTGGTGATTGTTGTGATGGAGGGGGCGCCTGTGGAAGTGGCGACTTTCCGGAACGATGGCAAATACGTCGATGGTCGGCGCCCGGAGGGGGTCACATTTACTGATGCACGAGGCGACGCCCTGCGAAGAGACTTCACAATCAATGGCTTGTTCCTTGATCCCATGAGCGATGAAGTGCTGGATTATGTGGGTGGTCGCGAGGACCTTACCCAGAGGGTGATTCGAGCCATCGGAGATCCCTCTGCACGGTTTGCAGAAGACCGGCTGCGGGTTTTGCGGGGGATCCGTTTTGCGGCCTCTCTCGGATTTGAAATCGAATCAGCCACATGGCAGGCGCTTTGCGCAGCGGCCCCCAGGATTACGGAAATCAGCACGGAGCGATGCCGTGATGAACTGATCAAAATATTCACCTCACCCGGTCGGGTCAGGGGCTTGGATCTTCTGGATGCGAGTGGCCTGCTCGAATTATTGCTTCCCGAGGTGCTCCTTCTGAAAGGCTGCGAGCAGCCGCCGGAATTTCATCCCGAGGGCGATGTCTTTGTTCACACGCGGATCATGCTGGAAATGCTGGGAGATGAGGTTTCTCCGGCATTGGCCTTTGCGGTTTTGCTTCACGATATTGCCAAGCCGAAATGTTTCTTTCGCGATGAGACCGGACGCATCCGTTTCAATGGTCATGAACATGTTGGCGCGGAAATGACAGAAAACATCCTGCGACGTCTGAAATTTTCCAATCAGGAAATTCAGTCAGCCTCTGAGATGGTTCGTCATCACATGGCCTTCAAAGACGCCCCGAACATGCGTCTTTCGAAACTGCGCAGGTTCATGGCAAGGGAGACATTTCCCGAAGAAATGGAACTCCACCGCGTGGACTGTCAGAGCAGTCACGGATCCTTGGACATTCATTCGTTCTTGCAGACCCGACTGGAAGAATTCTCCAATGAGCCGGTGATCCCCCCTCGCCTGCTCAAGGGCAGTGACCTCATTGCCATTGGATGGAAACCCGGCCCGCAATTCCGAGACGTGTTGGAAACAGCGCAGAACCGTCAGCTCGAAGGCCTGCTCACAACAAAGGAAGAGGCCATCGAGTGGCTGAAGTCAGAATACCCGACCCCCGGATGAGCACGTTACAAATTGTTGAAATGGGTATCTTTCAAGCACTGTCCTGACAAGCATGCCCCTCCAACGGAGGCATGCCATGTCAATGAGAACTCTTCTGGAGGGCTCCGCTTGACGGAGCCGCCCGAAGTTCCCACCGACTCAGCAATCGTGTCGATCAGACCGACTTGCAGAATTCTTCGATGCGATCGAGGCCGTTTTTGATGACGTCCAAGCTGGTCGCGTAGCTGAGTCGAATGGTGTTGTCATTCCCGAAGGCCACACCTGGCACAACGGCCACATTGGCTTTGCTCAGGAGGCGATCTGCAAAATTCTGGGATTTGAGGCCCAAGGAACTGATATCAATCAGCACATAAAATGCCCCGAGAGGTTGCACGGCAGTGAGTCCTGAGATCGAGGCCACCCGCTCAAACATGTATTGGCGGCGCACATCGAATTCATCGCGCATGTCGGAAACACATTGTTGGTCACCAAGCAGCGCTGCCAGTCCGCCTTTTTGAGCGAACGAACATGGGTTTGAGGTCATGTGGCTCTGCATGGAATCAATCGCTTTGGCAATTGGTTCGGGAGCACCAAGGTAACCGAGGCGCCAACCTGTCATCGCGTAAGCTTTACTGAAGCCATTGATGGTGATCGTGAGATCATAGGCTTCAGGGGTCAGCGATCCGATGCTCACGTGTTCGGCTCCATCATAGACGAGTTTTTCGTAGATTTCGTCAGAGAGAATGAAAATGTCTTCCTCGGCAGCTACCTCGCTGATCGCACGAAGTTCGTCTTTCGTGTAGATCGAGCCGGTTGGGTTGCCGGGAGAGTTGATGATGACCATTTTGGTGCGGGGGGTCATCGCATTTTCAAAATCTTCTGCCGTGATTTTCCATCCATTGGCGGCGGTGGTGGGGACGATGACCGGTTCTGCGCCGGCCAAACGGACCATTTCCGGATAGCTCAACCAGTAGGGAGCCGGGATAATGACTTCATCACCGGGATTACAGACGGCCGCAATGGCATTAAAACACGAATGTTTCGCTCCGCTGCTGACGATGACCTGGCTTGGTTTGTATTCCAGACCATTGTCCTTGGAGAATTTTTCGCTGATTGCCTGGCGGAGTTCGGGAAGTCCGGAACTGGGCGTGTATTTGGTAAAGCCTTCTTGCAGTGCGGCAATGGCAGCGGCTTTGATGTGATCGGGTGTGTCCATGTCCGGCTCGCCAGCACCAAAGCTGCAAACGTCCACGCCTTCTGCGCGGAGAGCTTTGGCTTTGCTGTCAATAGCCAGGGTGAGAGACGGGGTGATTTCAGATAGTCGGGTAGCGAGTTCCATACGAGCGAGTTGGCGAAGGTAAAGGTTTGGACACCAAGCCGTCAACCGCTTTCCTTGGAAATTCAGGAAATATCCGAAGTCGAAAAATTTAAAGTCGGCGCGGAGTGACGGGAATCCAAGTCACCGGGCCGCCGCGAAGTTTCCGATGGCTTCCGAATAAAGTGCCTCCACTCCCGCTATTCCTGCCTCCGCAGAAAAAACCGAAGCAACTCGCCGGCTCGCCCCAAGCCCGATGGATTCATGCAGCGAGGAATCTGCTGCCAAACGCAGAAGAGCGGAACCTAGAGCCGCGGGGTCCCGCTCGGGACAAAGAATTCCGCTTTCTCCATCGATCACCGCCTCGCAAATTCCACCATGAGAAGTTGCCACCGGTGGAATTCCCAGCGCCATGGCTTCCAGCAGGGCATTCGGCACACCTTCCGTGTCGGCGTCCACCGTTTCGCTGGGATGCAAATACATGTGAGCTTTCTCAAATTCCCCAGCCAGTTGATTTTGATCCAAAAACCCAGGCAAGCTCACCGAGCCGCTCAGGCCCAATTCTCCAATAAGCGCCTCAATCTCCTTTCGCATCGGCCCGTCGCCGGCAATCGTGAATGTGGCAATCGGATACTTCTCACAAAAAAGTGCAAAGGCCCTTAAAGCAGTCAGCATTCCTTTTTTGGGGACCATGCGCCCGGCCTGCAAAATGACCCATCCCCCATCCGTGGGACGCCGGGGGTTTCCTGAGATGCTTTGAGGCAAGACTGCTCGCATGACCCGAATTTTTTCTTGTGGGCAGCCCAGTGCAAGGACTTGATCCGCCAGATGCTGGGAGCGGCAAGGCACCAAAGTAGCGGCCGCGAACATTCGCCTGAGGTGGCCCTTGTAGCCGGGAGTGCACATGCTTCCCGCGACATCGGAACCATGAAATGACACCACAACCGGAACCGGGCAATTTTCGAGAAGAGGCATCATGTGAATGGCCGCATTACCAAAAAACACATGCAACAGCCGGCATCGGGATTCAGTGATTTCATGCAGGATGGCACTTCGCTCGCTGGAGGTCATTTGCCATGGACGACCACTCGCTTTTTCAATGAACCTGCCCAACTCCCTCCATGGAGATTTTGACACAACCACAGGCGCCATCCCACCCCACTGGCCTTTGAGTCGCTGGGTCAATACGAGAGGGCGAAAGGCCCTCAACGAGTTCACATGACGGAACACATGGAGCATTTCCGGCTCCAGGTAGGTCGCGCAAAAGAGTGCGACGCCGGGAGGTTCACCACTCGACACTGGCAACAATCAATCCCGAGGATTTGACGGGAGTTCCCGGTCCAAAATCTTTGCTGACCATGAGCTCTCCACTACCGTATTTGGCAGGAGCCGCCGGGTTGATCATCTGCCATGGCTTCCTCGTGATAAAAATCTCTTTCACAATGCCCTCAATGCTCGGACGGGGATCTATGACCTCCACAGGCACAATTTCCTCAGTCTTGGGAAGAGGAACGGCAAAGTCTTGAGCAAAACCCAAGGAGGCAGGAATCAGCAGAGCAAAAGCAAACGCACGCATGTTTATCTTCTAGCATGGCCGCTCATCTGTGGCAAGCCTTCACGGGACCAAAAACCCTTCAATACAAAAACAGCTGGGGAAACGCATTTGACTACTGGCATTGACTTCTTGCTGAACGTAAACGAGTATTTGGGCATGACCTCTCGCTCTCTCCTGGTCGCCTTGTCACTGTTCGCCATTGCAAGTCTCAGCGGCTGCGTTGTTTACCCCATCAATGAAGGGGAAGCGGTTATTCTTCCGCCCGGACCTCCATCTGTGAATGTCGGATTTTACGGAGCGCCCGCTGGCTACTATTACGGCCAAAATCCTGTTTACATTTATAATGGCCGTCCCTGTTATTACTCCGGTGGCCGCCGCTATTGGTATAGTGGAGGCGGCAACTACAATCGGAATGTGAATGTCAATGTGGACCGGAACGTGAACGTCGATCGGAATGTGAATGTCAACCGGAATGTCAACGTCGATCGGAACTGGAATGGAAATTACAGTGGTGGCTACAATCGGAATTACAACCGTTACAATAACTCAGGCGGAAGCTACAATCGCGACGTGAACGTCAACCGATCTTTCAGCAGGCGGTAATTGCTTTTTGACTTCATTGACGGAAATGACCTCATTGTCAATTTGGTCAACGCAGTCAATCTGGTCACATCTCTCAGACCGGCCTTGTACCCTTGCACTCCGGGAATTCGGAACACCCCCAAAAATCGCCTTTTGCAGATTTTCGCTGACGCATGGGCTCGTTACAGAGCGGGCAGTCCGGTGAGGGCGGGCGTTGCTTTTCCCGTGCTGCGAGACGTTTGGCGGTGAGCCGCTCGCTGAATCCACCGGTTTCTTCAAATGCCTTTCCTTGGGATTCGATCTGGCTTTTCAGCATGTTCAGAGCTCGCCCCAATATGACAAGCAGCGCATTGGCGACAACCACAGCATCTGGATCATCCAGCCATCGGGCGTACTTCTTTCGTTGCTCGAGCGCATGTTTTGCCTATTCGTGAACCATATCATCACCAAAAGATGCGGAATCCAACGAAATGGCATTCACGGCTTTTGCCTCAGGCGAGTGAACCGACCAGGGGAGTTGGTTCCGGTCGAGGATAAACACTTCGAAATCGCCCCGTAACTCGCTGAGGCTCGCACGGGCTACATCGGTGAGCTTCATCTCCGTATCTTTGGAAGTCGCTGATCTCTCCGAACCCTCAATAAAATTCTGGCGCCCACTGCGGGCCGCCTGGGTCATCTGGTCGTATTGCCGCCCCTTGGGATCGTAGAATTTTGTGGCGGCCTCTCGCTGGTCGTGAGTCAGAAAGCGTCGGCAAAACCGAAGGTCTCGACCTGCACAATGGTGGCGAGCGTGAAGGAATGCAGCCGGCGAAATCCACCACGCTTGTCGAAAAGTTCAGGCATTGGAGGACCTCATTGACTTCATTGACACCGTTGATTGACTTGTCATTTTGGTCAAAGAGGTCAATCCGGTCAACTCCCCGGTCAGCGACCCGTTCTGGGAAATTACAATCATCCCTTCTCCCGCTTGCGCAAAAAGAACCATGCGCCGGTCAGGCCTGCAGCCACCCAGCCGGCAAGCACCGAACATCCGAAAAGTGCAGGTGTGGGATTTTGAAAAACCTGTCCATTTTTGAGGGACCGATCGCGGTTTAGATTTGAGAAGGCTGAGGGAAAATCCACTCGCAGGGATCCTGTGATTTTTTCATTCCAGAAGAGGGACACATCCATCACGGACTGTGCGGAAGCGCTTGGCATGGCACGGGAAACAAGGAATGGGCCTTTGGCGAATTCCCCCGCAGGAGGCATGAAACCGGCAAACAAGATTTGCGGAATGAGCACAAGCGGAACGAGCATCACCGCCTGCAAGATCGTGCGGGCCCACGCAGAAATCGCAAGGCCGATGGAGACAGCTGCACACGCCGTAAAAATCAAGCCTGTCATCTGCCATAGGGCGGAGCCGGCCAGCCCGCCACGGCAAGCCTGCATGACCCCGAACATGAGGAGTGCTTGGGCAATGGTCAGAGCCGAAAGCGTGAAAAACTTGGAGGCAAGATAGGAAGCCCGTCCAAGGCCGATGAGGCGTTCTCTTCGAAACATGGCCATCTCGCGAACAATTTCCTGTGCAGCATTTCCACATCCAAACCAGAGGGTCGCCACATAGGCAAAAAACAAGATGAGCGCAG
>JBGSVX010000433.1:0-2554 GCA_041752795.1 Terrimicrobiaceae bacterium | reverse complement strand
CCGAGCAGGCACCCCCGAAATTCTACTCTCACCAGCTCCCCCACAACCTCGCGCCGCTGTAGTGCCGACCTTTTGGTGTCGATATAGCAAAATAGCGGCTCCGCAGCCACTCCAACCCTCGAGTCCGCGAAGTGGGGCTAGTCAGCGAGAATTTGCGAGATGTGAGGCGAAAAAAGGGCCGGTTCGAGGAGGAAGGCGTCATGACCCTTGCCGGAGTGAACAGTGATCCATGTGACCGGCACGTTTTGGTGTTCGAGCATGCGGACCAAGCGGCCTTGTTCAGAGGGGGGAAACGAGGAATCCGAGTCGATGCTGAAGACAAGGAATCGGTGATTTTTGCAGTGGGAAAACAGGTCCTCGTAGTTGTCGGCGCCGGCTTCGGCAACAAGATCGAACCACTGCCAGGCATCAAGAATCCGGAGGTAGGTGTTTGCGTCGAACCGGCGGACAAATTTGAGGCCCTGATGGAGGAGGTAGGATTCCACCGGGTGATTCATTTCGTACCAACCGAAGGGTGAGCCCTGATCCCGCACTTCGCCACGCGAGCGCACATGCAGGTCCTCCAGCGACACAAACGTTTTGTGGGCAATGCGACGTGCGGCAGCGAGTCCATCCCGCGGCGGAGATTTGGGGTCATAGTTCCCTCCAAGAAATGCCGGGTCCAATTCGATGGCGGTGATTTGCTCAAAATTCATCAGGCGCTGAAGGATCGTGGTCTCCGGGCCGGAAGCGATGGGAGCCAGAATTTTGACCCGCTCCGGGTGACGGGTGGCGAGGCTCAGGCAGAGGTAACCGCCGATGGAGGAACCGATGGCCGCATGGAGCACATCGACTTTGAGGTGATCGAGAAGACGAACCTGCGAGTCCACGATGTCTGCCACACGGATCACGGGAAAGTCCGCCCCCCAGCGGCGTCGGCCATTGCGTGACGCCGGGCCGGTGGATCCATAACATCCGCCAAGATAATTGGCGCAAATCACAAAAAACTTGTTGGTGTCGAGCGCCTTGCCGGGGCCAATGAACGCATCCCACCACCCTTCATGCAGCTCCGGCGTCCAGCGCCCGTCCAGTCCCGGCACACCAGGGTTGATCCCCGCTGCGTGCTGACTTCCGGTCATCGCATGAAACACAAGGATGGCATTTGACCGGTCACGGTTCAGCCGACCATAGGTTTCATAGGCCAGCGTGAAGTGCTTGAGCACCGAACCGCAGCGTAATGGAAAGTCCGGACCCTCACAGTGGAAAAACTGGGTCCGGGTCGGTCCGACAGAATGAGGGTTACTTCGCGGCATCCAGTGCTTGGTCGAGGTCCGCCAGGATATCGGCGATGTTCTCGAGTCCAACCGAGAGGCGGATGTAATCTGCCGTGACTCCCGTCGTTTCCTGCTCCTCGGGAGTGAGCTGTTGATGGGTTGTGGAGGCCGGATGAATCACGAGGCTCTTTGCGTCGCCGATGTTGGCAAGGTGGGAGAAAAGTTTCACTGCATTGATGAATTTTTTGCCGGACTCGAGCCCGCCTTTGATTCCGAATCCGACGATGCCGCCGAAGCCGCCTTGGAGGTATTTGGCGGCCGTGGCGTGGTTGGGATGATCCGGAAGACCCGGGTAGGTGACCCACTCGACAAGCGGGTGGGCTTTCAGGTGATTGGCGACTGCCAGCGCATTTTCTGAATGCCTTGTGATGCGCAGCGGAAGGGTCTCCAATCCTTGAAGAAACTGGAACGAATTGAACGGGCTGAGCGCGGCTCCAATGTCGCGGAGGAGTTGGACACGAACTTTGAGAATGAAAGCGACATTGCCCATGCCGGGCACATTGCCGAGGGCATCCCAAAAGACGAGGCCATGATAACTTGGGTCCGGCTCTGTGAACTCGGGAAACTTGCCATTGTTCCATGCAAAATTGCCGGAGTCCACGATCACACCACCAATTGAAGTTCCGTGACCACCAACGTATTTGGTCGCGGAGAGGACCACGATGTCCGCCCCATGGTCAATCGGTTTGACCAAACCCACGCCGACCGTGTTGTCCACGACAAGCGGGATTCCGGCTTCATGGGCAATTTTTGCGAGGGCTTCAAAATCGGGGACATCCAACTTCGGATTTCCGATGGTTTCCGCATAGATCGCGCGGGTCCTTGGCGTGATGGCCTGACGAAAGGCTTCGGGATTTTTGGAATCCACAAAGATGACCTTTCGCGCGAGTTTCGGAAAGGTGTGGTGGAAGAGTTGGTAGGTGCCACCGTAGAGGTTGTTGGCGGAAACAATTTCGTCCCCCACTTGCGTGATGGCGAGCAGGGCAAACGTCGTGGCCGCCGAACCGGACGCCAAAGCGAGTGCCCCCGTGCCTCCTTCCAGCGCCGCCATGCGCTTCTCGAAAACATCCGTCGTCGGATTCATGATCCGCGTGTAAATATTTCCAAATTCCCTGAGCGCAAAAAGATCGGCCGCATGCTCGGTGCTTTTGAACACGTAGGAGGTTGTCTGATAAATCGGAACGGCACGGGAACCAGTCGTGGGATCGGGGACCTGACCCGCGTGCAGGGAGAGGGTTTCA
>JBGSVX010000432.1:0-2069 GCA_041752795.1 Terrimicrobiaceae bacterium | reverse complement strand
GCGGCCGAGCGAAATCAGACGCTCCACGAATTCGGTGACCTGACGCGCTCCCAGCCAGCGAACCATCGTGCTTGGGATTTCATTTCCTACGAGATAACCGAACACAGCCGGATGACCGGCATTTTTTGCGACACCTTCGATGACCGCACGTTCGGCATCACGACAGATTTTTCGGTCCTTGAGAAACTCCAGATGTTCGGCCCATGGGATTGATATCAATGCCCGGATGCCATGTTTTGCGCAGAGGTCGAGGAACCACTTCGGCGGCACGTAGTAGATACGGACCAGATTGATTCCTGCCGCGGCCATAACCGAAAAATCGGTGGCGGCTTTTTCGGGTGTGCCGAAATATTCCCCGGCATCATCCGGGGCGAAGGGGCCGTAGGTGACACCTTTGACAAAAAACTTCCTGCTTCCTTCGAAGAAAAACTTGGCCCGGACTCGGATACCCTCACTCATGTAGGCGGTGATAATTCTCAAGTTTGCCCTCCGAATCAAAGAGATATTTCCATTATCGGCGTGCATGAGGGGATGAAAAGGTGCTTGACTTGGGTTATGAGCGAAAACTTTTCCTACGATTTTGTGGTGGTTGGCGGGGGAAGTGCCGGATACGCAGCAGCCCGCACAGCCGCGGGATCCGGCCTGAAGGTCGCCGTGGTCGAGGGCGGAGGCGAGGTCGGCGGCCTCTGCATCCTGCGAGGTTGCATGCCAAGCAAGGCTCTCATTGAAAGTGCCAATCGCATGCTGGCCGCACAGGAAGCTCTGGATTTCGGCGTTCATATCCCCGAGGTCCGGGCCGATGTCTCCGCCATCATCAACCGCAAACGCTCGCTCATCGAAAATTTTGCCGGCTACCGGCGTCAGCAACTCGAAGCCGGCCCCTTCGATTTTTTTCGTGGCCATGCCCGCTTTCTCGGACCGGACCGCATCGCCGTTCGCCTCATGGACGGAGGCACTCTCGAAATCGAGTCCTCGTATTTCCTGATAGCGACCGGTTCCAAAAATTTCTCTCCCGATGTGCCGGGGTTGATGGAGGTCAATTCTCTGACGAGTGATGATATTTTGGACGCCATGGAACTGCCCCATTCCGTGCTCGTCTTGGGAGCGGGTCCTGTCGCGTTGGAGTTGGCGCATTACATGCATGCGGTCGGCGTGAAAGTGACGATCATTCAGCGCAGCAAACACTTCCTGCGTGGGGTGGACCCTGACCTTGCCGCAACCGTCGAATCCGCATTCCGGGAGCGGGGAATCGAAATCCACACAGGCACAAAACTTTTGAAAGTGGAGTCCTCGGGGGATGGCATCCGGATTCATTTTGAAGAGGACGGACAAATTTGTGACGTGGGTGCCGAGGCGGTCTTTAATGGCCTTGGCCGCGTGCCGAATGTGGCCGGCATGGACCTCGAAAAAGCGGGCGTGGCCCTCAATGGCAAAGGCATTGGCGTGACCTCCACCCAACAAACCAGCAACCCCAACATTTTTGCAGCAGGCGATTGTTGCGGCCCATACGAGGTCGTGCATATCGCCATCCAACAGGGCGAACTCGCGGCCCGGAATGCCGCGAATCTTTTTAAAAATGGTGCGGCGCACGAAAAAATGGACTACCGGCTCAAACTCTTCGCCGTTTTTACAGAACCCCAAATTGGTGTCGTCGGACTCAGTGAGACCGAAGCCCGAGAACGCGGCATCCCCTACAAGTCCGCTTCCTACCAGTTCAATGACCACGGCAAATCCATGGTCATGGGTGCCAATCACGGTTTCGTTAAACTGTTGGCCGATCCAACAACCGGCGAACTCCTCGGCGGTGCCGTCGCGGGACCCCACGCCTCTGACCTCATCCACGAGGTCGTCGTGGCCATGGCCTTTCATTCCACAGCCGCCCAATTCGCCGCCATCCCCCACTACCACCCCACCCTGAGCGAAATTTGGACATATCCCGCCGAGGAATTGGCGGGCTCCTGACAGCCGACCGAAGGCAGACAGCCTCGCCGCAGGCACCCCACTCATAAAGTGCCGAAGGCGCGACCAAGCCACAACATCGGACGCCTCGGCGTGGCGTCCCTACCACC
>JBGSVX010000431.1:0-3014 GCA_041752795.1 Terrimicrobiaceae bacterium | reverse complement strand
CCGAGCAGGCACCCCCGAAATTCTACTCTCACCAGCTCCCCCACAACCTCGCGCCGCTGTAGTGCCGACCTTTTGGTGTCGATATAGCAAAATAGCGGCTCCGCAGCCACTCCAACCCTCGAGTCCGCGAAGTGGGGTTAGCTGTGTTCGTGATGGCAGTCGCTGCGAACTCCAGTCTCCTCACCCCAGTGAATCTTGGTCCCCTCATCCTTTGGCTGCTATGCAATCTCGGGATAAGTTTCTTCCAGCCACTCCTTGACAGCTTTGGGATTCTGCACGAAGGCAAAACACCAGTCATTTGCGAGACACTGCACTAGAAACCCGCGCTTTTTGTGCTCTGACCTCCAGCGATCAACTGTGCGAATATGGACCCCATGTGCATCGCAAATCTCTTGGCGACTCTTGCCCTGCCGGGTCACTGAGTCTGTTCACCTGCGAAGCAATGCCTAGGCTTTCTGATCTAAAGAACGCGCGTCTTTTTTCATGCAAAATTAGAATCATGATCTGTGCCGGTTTTCATTCTTTTAGGTTGCCGGGTTAATGAGTGTGGACCTATAAAGGAGGCACCTCCAATTATTATAACCTTCTTGCCATGATATTTGTCTCCTACATCCTCGAGGGCCGAATATGAGGACTCTGGCCAATTGCTAATAGGAAATTACTTTCGGCCCTCCGGGGCGTTTGCCTGGAATTTCAAGCTGGGCGGGTGTTTTCATGGAAGGATGCGAAAAAGGGATTTATTCCTTTCGAATTTGACATCGCACATAAAAAGTCAAGCAGCAGTTCCTCTCAAGGGTTTTGCTGAAGCCACGCTGGACGCTGGAAAATCGGCCTTGGTGTTGGGGAAGCCGACGGAGAGGGGTTTATTGCAGGTCGCGGTGCCTGAGGAGTCGAGGGAGAGACTTGTCGAACGTCATTTCGCCATTGGAAGGAAACCTCCTGCGGCTGGCGTGCAATCCTGATCCTGCGTGAGGAGGGATACCAACGGACATCTCCCTGCACAGTGGGTTCAATGATGATGTCTTTGCCGACCTGTCCTTCGTACGAAAATGTGTTTCGACGATTGGTGCGGACCGATTGGATGACACGGTTTGAGGAGGCATCCCTAATGAGAACATTGATATCCATCAGGGAATCCAGTGCCCCGGCAGTTGGGTCCACACCGAGCTGTACCACAACCACGCCTCTTAAAGCGACGGAGCTGTTCGAGCCACCCAAAGGATCCGCCACTTGATTGGGTTGTCCTGGAATTTGCAGCCTGATCATCCGGGCCCTGAAATCTGGCACAGCTTCCGGCCTGCTGGGAGTCAGGAAAGCTGTGGCCTGGTCAAATTGATACCCTGGCTTGCTGGCCGTAATCGCATTTTCATGGAAGCGCTTCAACCGCAACCGGTAGATGCCACGCTGATCGGACACGGCGCTGTCAATGTTCGCGCCTTCGGAAACCACGTTGATTGTAGCACCGGAGAGAGGTGTGGTTGCTCCGTTGGGCTGCACCAGCACGACACGCCCTTTGCTCTCGACGTATGTGATGGCATCAGAATTTGCTGGATTCCATCCTTGGCCTGGGTCTTGACCGGCAGGGTCAGGATTTTGACCAGCCCCACCAGGAGCAGGAAAGCGGCCGCCCCCCCCTTGACCTCCTCCTCCGGCACAACCAGTCAGATAAAACCCCGAAGCAATGGCAACAGAAAGCAGCGACACAAACAGTAAGGATGTTTTCATACGGATTCCTCAGTAACGTCTGTTGGAGCTTTTTATTCAAGCTTGATGTCTTGAGGCGTGCGGGTGGTGCGTTCCCTCACTGGTTTCCTTTGGTTCTTCTGGATTTGGGAACTGACAAATCTCAATACCTCAAATACCTTGGGCCAATGAAAAATCCCGGGCTTCTCTTTCTATCGACAGGATGCCTTGTGATCGCTGCATGCTCCACTTCACCGGAAGCAGCCTCTCCATCTGCCCGGGGAGCTGCGTGGATCGTCTCCCCGGCTTCTGCCGGCCCGATCCGGTTGGGAATGACGGTTGCCCAAGCTCAAGCCGCCCTCAGCCCCGACTACCAATTGGTCGATCCTCCCAATGCCTGGTTCAACTCCCAATCGGCTCCGCAGGGAGACGTCGAACAAGAAATCGGCGGCCCCGCCCTGCTTGTGGCCAATGCCCAGTTTTCTGTGAAGGATCCCTCGGGCAATAAAATCCTGGAATTCCTGACATCCGATCCAGCCAATCTACAAGCGCCGGGCAACCGGATTGTGATGATCTCGCTCCTCAGCGCCCGATTCTCCACGGCGGCGGGCGTGCGCCCTGGGGACAAAATAGCGGATGCGGCGCAAATTTATGGTCCGCCCTCGCTTCTCGACAATGACACCGAGGGTTTCGGACGGGAGTGGGTGATCTTTAGAAGTGGGCCAGCCGGCCTCCGGTTCCAATCTTCCCAAGCTGGTGAACGCCTTGCCGGGATTTACAGCCCCGGCAGCGACTCGACTTCCTCATATGCTTCCGGATCTGAAATCCAGGCGATTGTCATCGGCAGACGGTAGTCTTTAGAAAACTACCTCCCCCTGTTGACCACTGCCGTGTGGTGACGCCAGAAGTCGGCAGCCAAACCTCACTGTGGAATGGGCTGAAACGTCGGGCGCGGCGTGGGTTTTGGGGTGGGTGTGGCGAATGGTAGCAACACCGGGCGAGAGGGCGCTTGGGGTTGTGGTGTGGCTACTGGTCGCAAGACAGAGCGTGGGGTGGCCGTGGGTGTTGCTATTGGCCCGGGGCGCGATGCGGGGCGAGGTGACGGGACTGCTCCCCGGACGCGACGGGGGCGGTGTTTTGGCAGCAAGGCCGGAGGACGAACTGCTGACAGCACTTGGACCGGCTGCGGTGAAGGAAATCTGAGCGCGGCCACCCAAATCGGACATGGCGTTCGGACCATAAGATTCGTCGGGTTTGACATAGTCCACCCGGAGTATCCACTTACCCTGCCGTGGAGGGGACCATGACCACTCCAAGGTGGGAGCGTTTTG
>JBGSVX010000430.1:0-5676 GCA_041752795.1 Terrimicrobiaceae bacterium | reverse complement strand
CAAACTCAAACTCCTGCCCCTCTTCGCCACCCCTCCCAAGTGGGCCGCCTTCCCCTCCGGAGCACAGCTGTAGCCCGAAAAATATCGGACCCCCTGTGTTTATCGGCCCTTCAGGCCTTCCGCCGGGGAAGTTAGGCTAATAGGCGTTGCGGCAAGTCACGAGCACCATGCATGAGACGTTCAATTGAGAGTTTGTCGTGCTCCCTGTAGAACATGAGATGTCGATAAAAGGGACGCCGAATTTGAATGCTTCTCATGCAGGCGAGTTCTGGTGCGGTGAAGTGCCTTGGCATTCCAAGACCAGGATGGAGAGCAATGCTGCAAATTGTCTCGTGAACCGCGAGCAGCCAACGCTCGGCGACACCAGCATCGGCATTTTCAGCATACCATCGGTATTGCAGGGTCAAGTCCTGCTCAGCACGCGACGAAATCGAAATTTCCAAACTCATGCAGGGCCACGAGCACCTAACCGAACCCTCTCAAGGAGAGTTTCATCGTATGGAACATGAGGAGCACGAACTCCTTCCAACAAGGCCGCCTCCAGCGCAGGAGACTCATCGAACTCCTGCTGCTCGAGTACACGCAATGCCTCGCGCACAACGTCCCCTTCATCCACATATCTTCCGGTGCTGATAAGTCGTTCAACCATCTGTCCAAGAGCGGGCGGTATGGCAATTGTCATGCGTCACCATTACCTCATCAGACCGCGATTGTCGAGTGCTCGTAATGCCATTTAGGCACCGTGCGGGATTCTGAATGCAGGTCCTACATCTCTGCTCAGTGAGAGAATAAATCTGGAAGGCCTCTCGCAGAGGCACGGAGGAAGAAATGGGATGCGATGGAGTTATGTTGTGTTCTTGTTCTTTGCGGTTGCTTCCCGTAGTTCTTTTTCGCTTCAACTGCTGTTCTGATTTTTATGTTTTCCAAAGTTCTCATTGCAAATCGTGGCGAAATTGCCTGCCGGATTATTCGAACCCTTGACCGTCTCGGCGTGGCCTCGGTGGCGGTCTATTCCGAAGCGGACAAACACGCCGCCCATGTTCGCATGGCCGGGGAAGCGGTTTGTGTCGGGCCAGCGCAGGCTTCGCAGAGCTATCTGCAGATTGATAAAATCCTTGCGGTGGCGAAGGAGACTGGAGCGGAAGCCATCCATCCCGGCTATGGATTCTTGAGCGAAAATGCCGCATTTGCCGAGGCCTGCGAACTGGCGGGAATTGTCTTTATCGGGCCAACTCCGGCGAACACGCGGGATTTTGGACTCAAGCACACCGCGCGGGCACTGGCCATTGCTGCCGGAGTTCCGGTATCCCCCGGAACGGATTTGTTGGAAGATGTTGCTCAGGCGCTGGATGCGGCCAATCGTATTGGATATCCGGTGATGATTAAAAGCACGGCGGGCGGTGGGGGCATCGGCATGCAGGTGGCCGGCAGCGATTCGGAACTCAAGGAAAAATTTGAAAGCGTGCAAAGGCTGGCAAAGACCAACTTCAAAGCGGGGGGAGTGTTTTTGGAAAAATTCATCGCGTCGGCCCGTCATGTGGAAGTTCAGATTTTCGGGGATGGAGAAGGAACCATTGCCGTGCTTGGGGAGCGGGACTGCTCGGCGCAGAGGCGCAACCAGAAGGTCATCGAAGAAACTCCGGCTCCTGGTTTAAATGAAGAAATCCGCAGGCAGTTGCATGAATCTGCACGCAGGCTGGGACAGATCGCAAAATATCGTTCTGCCGGAACCTGCGAGTATATGTATGATGTCAGCACCGGGGAATTTTACTTCCTGGAAGTGAATACCCGCCTTCAAGTCGAGCATTGTGTCACTGAAGAAGTTTCGGGATTGGACCTTGTGGAATGGATGGTGCGTCTTGCTGCCGGTGAATCCCTCCCGCTTGCCAACTATCAACATGTTCCCAATGGACATGCCATTGAGGCGAGGATTTATGCCGAAGATCCCGGCAAAAATTTTCAACCGGGCTGCGGACTGCTCACCGAGGTGAGTTTTCCTGAGGATGTGAGGGTTGATGGGTGGATTGAGCGGGGATCCGAGGTGACTCCGCATTATGATCCCATGTTGGCCAAGGTGATCGCCCATGCTCCAACCCGCGAGGCCGCCATTGCCAAACTTCTGCGGGCCATGGAAAACACGCGGGTGGATGGCATCCCGACCAATTGTGACTACCTGGCCGCTATTCTTTCCAGCGAGGAATTCCAGATGGGTGGAATCACAACCAAGTTTCTGGCAACCATGGCTTTTCAGCCACGCTGCGTGGATGTGATCGAACCCGGCACACACTCAACCATTCAAGACTATCCTGGACGCGTGGGGTATTGGGAAATCGGTGTGCCTCCCTCGGGCCCCATGGATCACTTTGCCCTTCGCCTGGCGAATCGTCTGGTCGGAAACCCCGAAGGCACTGCCGCCGTGGAATGCACGGTGACCGGTCCCAAACTCAAGTTTCCATCGGCCGCGCTGGTGGCGGTCACCGGAGCAAACATGCGCCCGGAAGTTGATGGAGTGCCGGTGGACAATGGTTCTGCATTTGAAGTGCGGGCGGGTCAGTCGCTGAAGCTTCATGCCATCGAGGGTGGGGGATGCCGCTCCTATGTGGCTGTTGCAGGGGGATTTGATGTGCCGGACTATCTTGGCAGCAAGTCCACATTCACTCTGGGTCAGTTTGGGGGTCATGGTGGCAGAATTCTTCGATCAGGGGATGTGATCAAAATTGGAAGGCCTCCCGAATCACCTGCCCCGCTCAGGAACAAACCGCCTCAGATCGAATACACGAATCATTGGGAAATCGGTGTCTTCTACGGTCCACATGGCGCACCGGATTTTTTCACTGAAGAAGATATCTCCACGTTTTTTTCGACTGATTGGAAAGTCCATTACAATTCCTCGCGAACGGGTATCCGTTTGATTGGACCCAAGCCTGAGTGGGCCCGCAAGGACGGAGGCGAAGCCGGATTGCATCCTTCGAATATTCATGACAATGCCTACGCGATTGGAGCGGTGGATTTCACGGGGGACATGCCGGTGATTCTTGCTGTGGATGGGCCGAGTCTCGGGGGATTTGTTTGTCCTGCGGTGATCGTGCAGGCAGAGCTCTGGAAGATCGGCCAACTCCGGCCGGGGGATTCCGTGCGGTTTGTTCGCTGGTGCATGGAGGAGGCCTCCGCCGCAGAGAAATGGCAGGACGAGGGCCTTCTGACCGGGGAATGGGGTGCTGCTCCAAAATTTGAGTCAGGCAAGGACAGTGTCTGTCCTATCCTTCACGTTCTGCCGCCCGATGGAGACAATCCGCAAGTGGTGTATCGTCAGGCCGGGGATCGCTACCTCTTGGTCGAATACGGTCCGCTTGTGCTCGATATCAACCTAAGGTTCTGTGCCCATGCCCTCATGGATTGGTTGCAGAGCAATCCGCAGGCGGGGATTTTGGATCTGACCCCCGGAATCCGGTCCTTGCAGATTCATTACGATAGTCGCGTCCTGCCACGCGAAAAATTGTTGTCTGTCCTTATTGCCGCAGAGAAGAGTTTGCCACCTTTGGATGACATTCAGGTGCCAAGCCGGATTGTTCATTTGCCATTGTCCTGGGATGATCCCGCGACCCGGCTGGCCATCGAGAAATATGCACAGTCCGTTAGAAAAGACGCGCCGTGGTGCCCGAGCAATATTGAGTTTATCCGTCGCATCAATGGTTTGGATTCGATCCAACAGGTGAAGGAGATTGTGTTTTCGGCGAGCTATTTGGTGATGGGCCTCGGGGATGTTTATCTCGGAGCGCCAGTGGCCACGCCACTGGACCCACGTCACCGCCTTGTCACCACAAAATACAATCCGGCGAGAACATGGACCCCCGAAAATGCAGTGGGCATTGGCGGTGCCTACCTTTGTGTTTATGGAATGGAAGGGCCGGGGGGATATCAGTTTGTAGGCCGCACGGTGCAAATGTGGAATCGCTGGTCCCGCACAGCCGATTTTCCCAATCCATGGCTGCTCCGGCACTTTGATCAAATCCGGTTCTATCCCGTGAGTGCTGACGAATTGCTTCAACTCCGGGAAGACTTTCCTCAAGGCAAATTTCAGCTGAAGATCACCGAAGAAATGTTCAGCCTCGGGGACTATAGGAAGTTCCTTGCTTCGATTGCCACCGAGTCGGCTGTCTTCAAAGCGACCCAGCAAAAGGCCTTTGAAGAAGAGCGCGATCGCTGGTCCCTTGCCGGGGCTTCGGATTCCCCGGACATTCCCGAAGAAGACGCCCCGGAGGCAGAAGTGGACATGCCGCCGAATGGTCACGCCATCGATTCCCACGTGGCCGCCAATGTTTGGAAAGTCATGGTGTCGCCCGGACAGGAGGTCATTGAAGGAGAATCTCTGCTGATCCTTGAAGCCATGAAAATGGAGATATCGATTCCTTCCCCGGTGTCCGGAACCGTGCATGCAATCCGCTGCTCCGAGGGGCAAATGGTCCTTCCCGGTCAAACTCTTGCCATTGTTACCACATGAACTCTCTCACCGACAAAATCCGCTCGGCGTATCGCCTCATTCGTGAACGGGGAAATGATGGGGTCTGGCTTTCGCTGGTTCCCGAGGAGGACGCAATCTCTCGCGCCATGGCACTGGAAGACTCGGATCTTCCGCTGCGTGGAATGACCTTTGCTGTCAAAGACAATATTGACGTAGCCGGCCTTCCGACAACAGCAGCTTGCCCTGAGTTTTCCTACATGCCCGGGCGCAATGCGTTTGTTGTTCAGAGACTGCTTGATGCAGGTGCCATCGTGATCGGAAAAACCAACTTGGATCAGTTTGCCACCGGACTGAATGGCACCCGCACGCCGCACACCATTCCACGAAATGCCATCAACCCGGAATTTATCAGCGGAGGTTCGAGTTCGGGCTCCGCGATTGCCGTGGCCCTCGGGGAAGTGGATTTTGCATTGGGAACTGATACGGCTGGCTCTGGACGGGTGCCCGCAGCTTTCAATAATCTGATCGGATTCAAACCGACCAGGGGACGGTGGTCATCAAGCGGTTTGGTTCCCGCCTGCCGGTCCTTGGATTGTATCACCGTGCTTGCCAAAAACCTCGCTGGAGCCGTTGCCGTGGATCGAGTGGTTGCCGGGTTTGACATTACCGACCCATTTTCGCGAGATCAGCCGCCCGGATTTCGCTCCTGCACAAATCGCATCGCGGTCCTTCCAGAATCCCAACGCGAGTTTTATGGCGATCAGGAATACGCGCGACTTTATGAGGAAGCCATCCGGCG
Organism: Terrimicrobiaceae bacterium; assembly: GCA_041752795.1. Lineage (GTDB taxonomy): Bacteria > Verrucomicrobiota > Verrucomicrobiia > Chthoniobacterales > Terrimicrobiaceae > JAJTZA01. Next base: position 415 of record JBGSVX010000430.1, on the reverse strand, counting down.
GGTGGTCGCCTTGGGCTGGGAGGTGCTTGAATTTGATTACGAGCCATTTTTGGCAGCGGCAGCTTTATTGTATCAGGGGCCATGGGTGGCCGAACGGGCCGCTGCGATGCGCGCCTTTATGGAAACCCATCGCGAATCCGTTCATCCGGTCGTTCGTGGAATTGTTGAGGCGGCAGGGCGGTTTTCGGCGGAAGAAGCCTTTGTCGCCCAATACCAACTTGTGGATCTGATTCGACAAACGTCTCCGCTATGGACCGCATGCGATGCAATGCTCCTGCCCACGGCTCCAACCATTTACAAGGTGGACGAAATGCTCGCAGATCCCATCCGCCTCAATTCAAATCTCGGAAGGTACACCAACTTTGTGAACCTCATGGACCTTTGCGGGGTTGCTGTTCCTGCGGGTTTTCGGTCT
>JBGSVX010000429.1:0-4829 GCA_041752795.1 Terrimicrobiaceae bacterium | reverse complement strand
GGATATTCCTTTAAACCGTAGTTTCGTTCACCGTAAAGGCCTCCAAGAATGAGCGCCTTTTCAAACGCGATCTCTCATTTGAGGGCTCTGCTTGTCAGAGCCTTTCTGGTATTGGTCCTACAATTCATTGTTTTGTTAATGTCCCTTCCTCCGTCCGGATCTTTGCAACAAATTCCGGGGAGACACTCTCCGGCTCCTTCTTTTCCCCGAAGGTCGCTTTCACATAGGTCACAATCACCGCAATTTCCTGATCCGAAAGCGTGGCTTGAGCTGGCATGATCCCGCCTCCCGGTTTGCCATCAATGAGGGACTGACCGCTCTGCCCGCGCAGAATGATCCGAACAACTCCCTCCGGCGGGCCGTTTACAATGAGTGAACCCTGAAGGGCCGGGTTCGGCGCATTCGCCGTTCCGTCAATATGACACATGGCGCAACTTGCCTCATAAAGCTCCGCGCCGGTGTTATCCTGGGCACCGCACGGCGAAAATGGAAAAAAAATCGCAAGCGCCGCTTGAATCATGACCGCAGCAAACGCATGGTGAGCGAAATTCATTATGAAAGGTCTACTCGTTTGTTGTCTTTTGGGTTTGGGGTCGGGATATGCGATTGGCGCAGAGCCTCCTATCGCATCCCAAAAGCTTGTGTTCAAATCAGAAATCATCGTGGAGGGACTTAAAAATCCCTGGGGAATGGTCGCCCTGCCGGATGGCCGACTCCTCGTCACCGAACGGGAGGGGCGGTTGCGGGTCATTGAGAATGGAAAATTGTTGGCCGATCCGGTGGCCAACGTCCCGGAAGTCTGGGCCAAGGGTCAGGGCGGACTGCTCGACATCGAATTGCACCCGAAATATGCAGAGAATGGTTGGATTTATTTGTCGTTCTCTGACCCCAAACCGGAAGGTTCCATGACCAAAATTATCCGTGCCCGGCTCAAGGGCATGGAATTGGTGGATCAGGAGGTAGTTTTTCAAGCCCCCATTGAGGAATACTCGACGGGAGGAAATCACTTCGGAAATCGCATGGAATTCGACAAGGACGGGTTCCTGTTTTTCAGCATCGGCGATCGCGGAGACAAAACAACACCCGAAAACAACGCCCAAAAACTCACCAACCACAAAGGCAAAATCCATCGAATCCATGACGATGGACGCATCCCCTCCGACAACCCGTTCGCAAATCAGCCCGGAGCGGCCGGTTCGATCTGGAGCCTCGGAAATCGGAATGCCCAAGGCCTCCGTTTTGACAAATCCACCGGTCTCCTCTGGGAAAGCGAACATGGGCCCAAGGGCGGGGACGAACTCAATATCATTCGAAAAGGTGCCAACTACGGATGGCCGGTGGTGACGTTTGGAATAAATTACAGTGGGAAGCAGATCACTGACAAAACCGAAGCTGCAAATATGGAATCCCCGGTTCTTCATTGGACCCCCTCCATTGCTGTCGGGGGGATTGATTTTTATCATGGCGACAAATTCCCCGCATGGAAGGGCAACCTCTTTGCAACCGCCTTGGCTCACCAAAAATTGGTCCGCGTCGAAATCGATTCCTCAGGTCGCGAAGTGTCCCAAGAATTACTCCTCGAAAAAACTGGTCGCATCCGGGATGTCCGCTGCCTGGAGGATGGATTCATTTATCTCGTTTACGATGACCCCGGAAAGATCGTGCGCTTGACTCCGGAGTGAGCAGACAGAAACGTCAGGTCAGACAGATTTTTTAGAATTTACACTGATCTCTGTAAATTACTCCTTGCCCTCGTTGGGTGGGCTGGGAGAGGATTCTCTCCTTGATGCGGACTCCTCTCCCACTTCCATGAAACTACGTCAGGCCGGATTTGAAGATGAAAACTATGCGAGCTTAGCTGCTATCGCTCAGGATGTTAATTCATGGTGTAAAGAAAATCGCGTCATTCCAAAAAATGGTCAGGCCGCCGAAAAACTCACCGTCCGAAACCTGCGCTTCTACCGCGTCCAAGGTTTGCTCGACGCTCCACTGAAAGGTCGCCAATACGGAAGGCGTCATTTTTTGCAGTTAACAGTGCTTCGTGCACTTCAGGCTCAAGGACTGCCCCTGAATCAGATTCGCGAGCTGATGTATTCCAGATCCGACGCCGAGTTGCACGAGTTGTTGCGTCAGGTCCGTTCCCAATTGGAAGCCACACCGACCGCGCTTTCCGGTTTCCGTCCCTTCGAAAGTCTGGAAGTGCTGGGGCTGTCCGACGACTTCGCGCTGCTCTGCCGTCGCCGGTCCCGGCCGACCCGCGAGCAATTGGAAGCGATCATCAAGACTCTCCACCCCGAACCGGCCGCTGAGGAGCCGTTTTAAGAACGTCCATCGTTTCCCGTGGGGACAGGATTCTGACAGATTCTATGGATTCGAAATGCTCAAGGCATGCGGCCGAGCAGAATCACGCTGCTGCGATCCTCAAGCGTGATGGATTTCACGGGTCCCAGCGCCACTTCCTGTCCAGGCTCAACGATATCGTCGGGTGAGGGGAGTGCGGTGTCCACCACGCGGAACCACGACATGCCTTTTGGCAGAACCGGAAGCGTGAATTCGAGCGCTTCGTAAAACATGTTGAAGGCACAATAGATAAAATGCGGAGGTCCACCGGCGATGACGCCATGACGCGCACACAACATGAAAGCCAGTGTCCGGCTTGGAAGGCTCCAGTCCGGCTTCCAGGGCAGAACGCCATGCCAGGAAATATCCGGATACCCGCTGCCGACAATGTCCTTGCTCGTCAAAAACTCCGGCTGCCTGAGCGCCGGATTCGCCTTGCGAAATGAAATCAGAGATTTGACAAAGCGGAACAGCCCGGCCTGATCAGACGGCTGAGACCAATCGAACCAGTTCCATGGCTCGTCATGACAATACGCGTTGTTATTACCATGCTGGGTGCGCCCGCATTCATCCCCCATCCAAAGCATGGGCACGCCCTGACTCACAAACAGGAGCATCATCGCGTTTTTTTGCTGCCTCAATCGCAGATCCTGTATTTTCAGATCAGTGGTTTCTCCTTCCTCTCCCGAGTTCCACGAGTTGTTGTCATTCGCGCCATCCCGGTTGTTTTCCCCATTGGCCAAATTGTGTTTGTCATTGTAGGAAACCATATCCCGCAATGTGAAGCCATCGTGGCAGGTAATGAAATTCACCGACGCGGTGGGTTTGCGACCGGCGGCGGCATAGAGGTCTGGTGAGCCCATGATGCGCTGCACCATCTCGCCGGTCATGCCCACATCCCCTTTCAAAAACTTGCGGGCCGCATCGCGGAAGCGTCCGTTCCATTCCATCCAACGGCCATAGGAGGGGAAATTGCCAACCTGATACAACCCTCCCGCATCCCATGCCTCGGCAATGAGGTCACAATGGGCCAAAACCGGATCATAAGCGAGCGACTCCAGCAGTGGAGGATTCGCAAGCGGGGCGCCCGAACTGTCGCGCCCCAGCACGGAAGCCAGATCGAACCGGAAGCCGTCAATATGATACTCCGAGGCCCAGTGACGCAGACTCGCAATCACAAACCCCCGAACGACGGGATGGTTGCAATTCACCGTGTTTCCACACCCCGTGTAGTTCGCGTAGTGACCGTGACTGTCCAAAATGTAGTAGGTGCTGTTATCAATGCCACGGAACGAATAGGTCGGGCCACCCTCGCCGCCCTCGCCGGTGTGATTGAAAACCACATCAAGCACAACTTCCATTCCGGCTTCATGAAGTGCCCGCACAAGCTGCTTCATTTCATTGACCTGGGAATCCGGTTTCGAGCCTGAGGAAAAACTGGCCTTCGGCGCAAAAAATCCCAGCGTGCTGTATCCCCAATAATTGCAGAGTTCCTCGCCGGTGAGCGGATTGGTCCGGGTGTTCTCCAATTCGTCAAACTCGAAAACCGGCATGAGTTCGACACAGTTGACTCCCAGTTCCTTGAGATACGGGATTTTTTCAATCATGCCGGCAAACGTGCCTGGATATTTGACCCCGGACCCCGGGTCCGCTGTGAAGCCCCGTAGGTGCATCTCGTAAATCACAAGCTCGGACTCGCAGCGACGCAGCGGCCGGGAATGACCCCAATCAAACCGCTCGGTGGGTATCCTCCCGCGAAAAGGCATCACCTTGGCACGCCGGCCCTTCCAGACCCCATCCCCGGCAATTTCCCTGGCATATGGATCCATCAAAATCACCGAAGGATCAAAATGCTGACCCTCCCGCGGGTCATTCGGACCATCAAAGCGGTAACCATATTCGATTTCGTCCGAACTGAGGCCCAACACAGAAACCGCCCAGACATTTCCCATGCGGAACTCCTCCGGCAGGGGAATCTCCACGTAGGGAACTTCACCACCACGTTCAAATAAAACGAGCGTGCAAGCCGTGGCATGAACCGAGAATATCGAAAAATTGATTCCGCCCGGCACATGGCTCGCTCCGAAGGGCAGGGGATGACCATACCGCATGCGAACATTTCCGTGCGTGTGAGTGTGATCGGCCGGTGCAGACATGCGGGGAAGCATGACCGCTTACACGCTTTCTGCCAAGCTCCCACCGCACATCGTCATAAAAATTCCCTGCCTCCAGGCCGGTCGAAACCTTTCAATCGAGTTCCCAATTCCTGGAATGAAAAATCAAAATCATCCCGCTTGCCTTGTGAAAATATCCTGCGTATCTTCATCCCTCCACAGCGCAAAAGCCTTCCGCTTTTTCCATGTGACCAATGGCTGGGTAGCTCAGTCGGTAGAGCAGAGGACTGAAAATCCTCGTGTCGGGGGTTCGATTCCCTCCCCAGCCACTTCCCCTCATAATCAACGAGTTTCGAGGGTTATTGCCAAGAATCT
>JBGSVX010000428.1:0-3637 GCA_041752795.1 Terrimicrobiaceae bacterium | reverse complement strand
CACCGAGCCGAAGACGAGAGAGGAGGAGGTCCCCGACCATGCTTTTGCAAGAAAAAGGGGAGGCCTGCTCTTGGTGATCACTGCGATTTTTCTGTCGGGGATGATGATTTGGCTCGATTCGGAGCAACGATATAGCCTGATTGAAGTCACAATGAAAGATGGGCTTGGTCCGCCCCTTCCAGTCCTGAGCCCAGGCACGGAAACAGGGTATGAGGCCGGGATGCGACGATTGATTCTGCCCTCGGTCGGGGCGGATGGATACCAGTGGCTGATGCACGCACAGCGGCTCGTCAAAGAGGGCGGCTGGAGAATTCGCCACACGGACAACGATAATGCCCCCTTCGGACGAGAAATCCATTGGAGCCAGAGCTTCATCTGGTGGTTGATTGGGCTCGGCAAAATCCACTCCATCGCGACTGGCCTCCCGCTGCCAGCCTCCATGGAGGCGGTCACCCCCTACGCCAACACGCTCTTTTTGGTTCCGATCCTTCTCGTATTGCCTTTGCTTGTTTACAGAAAATTTGGGGCCATGGCCGGAGCATCCATGGCATTTGGGTTTTGTGGCATCTATCTCCTCTACGAGACCTTCATCATGGGCTATCCAGATCATCACGGACTGGCCGCACTCGCCACGATGTGCTCCTCCCTGTTTTTGCTCATTGGAGGCGCGGGGTGGGTTTGCCCGGGTGGGAAGGCCTCGTCCGCAGAGGGGAGCAAGATTTTTGGCAGCCGGGCTCACGCTTCCCGGTGGTTTATCGCCAGCGGGCTTGCCGGAGCATTTGGTATGTGGATCAGTGCTGCGACCATGATTCCCGTGCTGGTTGGCATTGGGATGGGAGCCGCCGCAGCGAGTCTGTTTTTTACGAAGCCATCCCGTGATCAATTGCCGTCCCTCATCCTGGATTCCCACCTCTGGCGATTGTGGGGCACGGTCGGCGCCCTCGGCTCGCTCTTTTTTTACGCTTTGGAATATTTCCCAAATCACATGGGCATGCGCCTCGAGGTCAATCATCCGCTCATTGCCCTGTCGTGGTTTTGCGCGGGTGACCTTCTGGCGCGCTTCGTAAATTGGAGAGCGACCGGAGACCTGCCATGGGCCAAACCCCGGAATCTGGTTGCTGCGTTGCTTGCACTCGCCGGGCTTTGCCTGTTCCCAGTCCTCATCACATGGAATCCTGAACGATTTTTCCACGTGGCCGATCCCTTCCTTTGGGCCCTCCACAAAGACTATATCCACGAGTTCAAAAATGTGTTTCAGCGGCTTCAGGATCTGGACATGAAAGGAGTTCTGATCGTTGTGACCACCCTGCCTCTCATTTCTTTGGTTGTGGTCCGGCTGTTGTTGATCAAGGCGTTGTCAACCCCGTGGCGCTCCCTCCTTGTGCTGGCCATGGGACCCACCCTTGTGTTGACCGCTCTCGGTGCCTATCAGGTGAGATGGATGGGAATTGCCGATGCCCTGTGGCTGGTGGTTCTGGTTGCGACCTTTGGCACCATTTTCGCAATTGGGTCCATCCACAAATTCCGGATTTGGGAAAAGGTCGCCATGGCAATTCTGCTCATGTCCATCTTTCTCCCACACCCTCTCTCGACAGGCGTGTTCCTGGCATCTGTTGCGGGAAAGAACCCGAATATCGGAGCGGGTTCGGCATTTATGATTCTTGTGCGGGACGCTGCCCAAACCTTGCGACGAATGAGTGGAGACCGCGAAATGAGAGTGCTCAGCGGTCCCACCACATCCACATGGCTTTCCTTTTTTGGGGGCATGCAAAGTGTCGGAACTCTCTACTGGGAAAATTTGGACGGCTTGAAATCTGCCTCCTCGATCTATGCCGCCAAAACGGAAAATGAAGCCCTGGAACTCCTCAAACAGCGCAACATCACACACATTGTGATTTTTTCGATTGATGAGTTTTCCACGCCTTACATCCGCCTTGCAAGGGGCCTGCCGGCTGGTTCGGAGCCGAAGGATGCCTTTGCGGATGCCGTCCTCTATGGGAGCACATTTCCCCGCTGGGTGACCCCCATTCACTATGCCATGCATGATCAGTTCAAGAACGAATGGGTTGCGATTTTGGAATTCAAACCGGACCAAACCGAAGCCGAGGCCCACTTGGGGATCGGACGATATCTTGCCTCCCGCGGAGACATGCAGGGCGCAAGAAGAGAGTTTGAACAAGCCATCAAATTGGACCCCAGCCTTCCAGACGCCAACTTGGAACTTTCGGGCTTCTTGTTTCTTGCGGATGACATTATGCCCGCGCGAATCCTTTTTGGCCGGGGACTGGAAGGCAAAACCAATGCAGAAATCGCCGAAGCCTGTTACACTATCGCCGGTTATTGCCACAGGGGCGGGCGCCTCCGTGCTGCCGTGGAAGTGCTCCGCAGAGGCTTGCAGGCCGATCCCGAGGCACCCAGCACCCGCAATCTCCTTGCGTGGATCCTTGCCACCAGCAAAGAGGAGTCGGCGCGCAACCCTCAGGAAGCCCTTGAGTTGGCCATGAAGAACTTCAGCTTCATCGGCCATTCCGCTTACCTCAACACCCTCGCTGCGGCGCAGGCTGCCAATGGCGATTTCAAGAATGCGGTGATCTCAGCGAAGGCGGCCTTGGAGGTCGCGGGAACCAACAAGGAACCAGAATCGGTTGTTCAAATCTACAAAAAGCGCCTCGCCGGCTACGAAGCAGGCATGCCATGGGTCGAATAATTGCCGAAAATCAATGGACCTCACCAAGGCGCAATTGCCTCTCTGACAGTAGAATAAATCGCCCCTTTGCATTGTGACAAATTTGTAACAATTCCGGGGTGGAATCGCTCTCTGCTTCCCGCAATTCTTCGCAGTGAACCGAGTGGTGCTGTACCGGCTGCTCGCTTTAACCAAAGGCCTCACGGCTCTCTGGAGGGGCAAGGGACGGAGTAAATTGATAACAAAACCAAACAAGCAAATAAAAACACACACATGAAAAAATCACAGCACCGCATTCTTGGTCTTTCTGCGCTTGCCGCAGCGGTTCTCCTACCGCTCGGCATCGCAAATGCCCAAAATGCCGGTTATGACCTCAACAACGACTTGATGTTGTTTTTCCAAAGCGGAAATACAACATACAGTAATAATATCGTCACCTCGTCTGCGGGAAACCTCAGCACGATCAAAGCTCAACGGGGAACAGAAGCCTATTCCGTTCTCATTTCGGGCGCAAGCTTCGACACGTTCTTGACCACGGCCTACGATGCCAACTGGGATATCCAGACGCAATTGTATGTCGGGGCCTTCGCGACTCGGAGTGACAGTTCGCTCGTTGACAGCCAGTGGCAGACATCTGGAGATTCCCGGAGAACCATCTACTTTACCCAAGCTCGTAGTAACAACTTGGGAGCTGGCACATCCGCCTCTTCCCCAAATTCAACCTCGTTCGTGGACAACTCAATCATTACCACGGTCACCGGAAGTATGACAACCGTGCAAAATGAGTTTGAATCCCAAGCGAGCGCTGCTTCACCGTTCTCCGAAAACAAGGACAACAGTACGGTGGACCAGCAAGCGCCAATCGGTGGAGTTCAATTCAACCAGCTCGCCAATGTCGGAAACACATTCAGCTCGTCCTTCAACTTTGGCGGGCAAAATAATGTGATCCTC